>NZ_JBHWAQ010000009.1:0-223265 GCF_042743475.1 Streptomyces sp. NPDC059534 | reverse complement strand
GGCCCGGTCCCTGGGGAGGGACCGGGCCGCACGGGTGTGACGGGGTGGGGCGGGGATCAGCCCTCGGGCTGGGCCGCCGCCTTCTTGGTGGTGCGGCGGCGAGGAGCCTTGGGGGCCTCCTCGGCGGCCGGCGCCTCGGCCGCGGCCTCGGCGGCCGCCGCCTTCTTCGTCGTACGGCGGCGCGTCGGCGTCTTGGGCTCGGAGGCGTCGGGCGCCTCCGCCACGACCGCCTTCTTCGCCGCGCGGCGACGCGGAGCCTTGGGGGCCTCCTCGGTCACCGGCGCCTCGGCCACCGCCTCGGCGGCGACCGCCTTCTTGGCCGTACGCCGACGCGGGGCGGCCTTGGGGGCCTCCTCGACGACGGGCTCGGCGACCGGTTCGGCGACGACGGCCTCGGCCGCGGGGGCTTCGGTGGTCGTCGGGGATCCGGCGGCCTTGCGGGCGGTGCGGCGGGCGCGGGGAGCCTTGGGGGCCTCCTCGACGACGGGCTCGGCGACCGGTTCGGCGACGACGGCCTCGGCCGCGGGGGCCTCGGTGGTCGTCGGGGATCCGGCGGGCCTGCGGGCGGTGCGGCGGGCGCGGGGAGCCTTGGGGGCCTCCTCGACGACCGGCGCGGCGACCGGCTCGACGGCGGGTGTCTCGGCCACGGGGGCCTCGACCGTCACGGAGTTGGTGGCCGGGCGGACCGCGCGGCGACGGCGCGGGGCGGGGACCTCGGCCGTGACCTCGGGAACCTCGGCCTTGGGGGCCTCGACGACCGGAGCGGCGGCCTGCTGGACGACCTGCTCGGTCACCGGGGAGCCGGTGGCCTTGCGCGTCGCCCGGCGGCGCGGAGCCTTCGTCGGCTCCTCGACCGCCGGGGTCTCGACGACGGGCGTCTCGACGACGGCGGGCGCGGCGGCGCGACGCAGGGCGGCCGCGGCGGTCTCGACCGTCTGGAACGAGCCGGTGTCCTCGACCGGGCGGGCCACGCGGGGACGGCGGCGGCGCGGGGCCGGAGCCGGCGCCTGGGCCACCGGCGCCGGGGCGACGGGCGCGGCCGTCACGGCCTCCTGGCGGGGCGTACGGCTACGGCGACGGGGAGCCTTCGGCTCCTCCACCGGGGCCGCGGCGGCCGGAGCCGGCGTGGCCTCCACCGCCAGGGCGACCGGAGCAGCGGACGCGACCGGAGCGGCCGGAGCCGCCTCGGTCACCGGAGCGGCGCCCGGGGCGCCGAAGCGGGTGCGACGGCGACGGCGCGGGGTGCGCGGTCCGGACTCGGTCCGGGCCTCGTCCGTCGAAGTGCCGGTGCCGGTCGCGGTGCTGGTCGGGGCGCCCGTCTCGACGGCCGGAGCCGCCGACGCCGGGGCGTCGCCCTCGGCGCCGCCGCGGGTGCGCCGACGCTGACGCGGGGTCCGCGTACGCTCCGGGCGCTCCTCGGTCCGCTCGGCCGGCTTCGGGCCGCGCGCACGGCGTCCGCCGGGCTCGCCCAGGTCCTCCAGCTCCTCCGCGCCCAGACCCGCGCGGGTCCGCTCGGCGCGGGGCAGGATGCCCTTGGTGCCCGCCGGGATGTCCAGCTCCTCGAACAGGTGCGGGGAGCTGGAGTACGTCTCGACCGGCTCGTGGAAGTCCAGTCCGAGCGCCTTGTTGATGAGCTGCCAGCGCGGGATGTCGTCCCAGTCGACCAGCGTCACCGCGGTGCCCTTGGCGCCGGCGCGGCCGGTGCGGCCCACGCGGTGGAGGAACGTCTTCTCGTCCTCCGGCGACTGGTAGTTGATGACGTGGGTGACACCCTCGACGTCGATGCCGCGCGCGGCGACGTCGGTGCAGACGAGCACGTCGACCTTGCCGTTGCGGAAGGCGCGCAGCGCCTGCTCGCGGGCGCCCTGGCCGAGGTCGCCGTGGACGGCGCCGGAGGCGAAGCCGCGCCGCTCCAGCTGCTCGGCGATGTCGGCCGCCGTGCGCTTGGTGCGGCAGAAGATCATCGCGAGTCCGCGGCCGTTGGCCTGCAGGATGCGGGAGACCATCTCCGGCTTGTCCATCGAGTGCGCGCGGTAGACGTGCTGCTTGATGTTGGCGACGGTCACGCCCTCGCCGTCGGGCGAGGTGGCGCGGATGTGCGTCGGCTGCGACATGTAGCGGCGGGCCAGGCCGATGACCGCGCCCGGCATGGTGGCCGAGAACAGCATGGTCTGGCGGCTCGCCGGAAGCATGTTCATGATCTTCTCGACGTCGGGCAGGAAGCCCAGGTCGAGCATCTCGTCGGCCTCGTCGAGGACGAGGACCTTGACCTTGGACAGGTCGAGCTTGCGCTGGCCGGCCAGGTCGAGCAGACGGCCGGGGGTGCCGACGACGACGTCGACGCCCTTCTTCAGCGCCTCGACCTGGGGCTCGTACGCGCGGCCGCCGTAGATGGCGAGCACGCGGACGTTGCGCACCTTGCCGGCGGTCAGGAGGTCGTTGGTGACCTGCTGGCACAGCTCGCGGGTGGGAACGACGACGAGCGCCTGCGGGGCGTCGGTCAGCTGCTCGGGCTTGGCCCGGCCGGCCTCGACGTCCATGGGGACGGTGACGCGCTCCAGGATCGGCAGGCCGAAACCGAGGGTCTTGCCCGTGCCGGTCTTGGCCTGGCCGATGACGTCGGTGCCGGTGAGGGCGACCGGGAGGGTCATCTCCTGGATCGGGAAGGGGGTGACGATACCGACGGCCTCCAGGGCCTCGGCCGTCTCAGGGAGGATTCCGAGCTCTCGGAAAGTCGTAGTCAGGGTGCTGCCTCTTCTGTGAGACGCGGTGCGAGGCGAACGAAGGGGGTCGTACCGTGCCGGGATCCTTCCGGCCGGATCGTTGAAGATCGCTGCCGGGTGGCACGGGACCACTGCCGTCGCTCGAGCGTCGTACCGCTGAGGGTGACCCTTCCGCGGGTCCGCCGGAAGGGCTGTCGGGCCGGAGCCGATCGGGCCACCGACCGGGCATCCTCATTCATGAGTCGGCCCACCGTGTACGTCCGAACGTGCGAAAGCATGTCCGCATACTCAGCAGGCGCTTTATCACTGTACCCCGGATTCGCGCATGTGTGTTGGGAGAAAACGTGATGAGGGCACGGTCACACTGACTGACCAGGGCCTTCCCGGGGTCCGCGAGCGGGCTATTGTGCGCTGCATGGAGACGCCTGACAACGCCACACCCACCGGGATCGCCGCCGAGGACTGGGCCACCGCGTCCGCCGAGCCGCAGTACCGCGCCGCCGTGATCGACCTCCTCGGCGCCCTCGCCTACGGAGAGCTGGCGGCCTTCGAGCGGCTCGCCGAGGACGCCAAGCTGGCCCCCACCCTCGCGGACAAGGCGGAGCTGGCGAAGATGGCCTCGGCCGAGTTCCACCACTTCGAGCAGTTGCGGGACCGCCTCGCGGCCGTCGACGCCGAGCCGACCGCGGCCATGGAGCCCTTCGCCAAGGCGCTCGACGACTTCCACCGCCTGACCGCTCCGTCGGACTGGCTGGAGGGCCTGGTCAAGGCGTACGTGGGCGACTCCATCGCGAGCGACTTCTACCGGGAGGTCGCGGCCCGGCTCGACTCCGACACGCGCGGGCTCGTCCTCGCCGTGCTCGACGACACCGGCCACGGCAACTTCGCCGTGGAGAAGGTGCGCGCCGCCATCGACGCCGACCCGCGCGTCGGCGGGCGGCTCGCGCTCTGGGCGCGCCGACTGATGGGCGAGGCGCTCTCGCAGGCGCAGCGCGTGGTCGCCGAGCGCGACGCGCTGTCGACGATGCTGGTCGGCGGTGTGGCGGACGGCTTCGACCTCGCGGAGGTCGGCCGGATGTTCTCCCGGATCACCGAGGCGCACACCAAGCGGATGGCCGCGCTGGGTCTCGCCGCCTAGCGGCGGATCAGGGGCCGGGTGTCAACGGTCGAGGGGTCGTGCGGCGCTGTTCACGCCGCTGCTGATCGGCGCAGCCGGCGGGTGGCCGGGCGGATCAGCAGGGAGAGCAGCACCGCCGACACGGCCACGGCGCCGATCAGCGTGGCGGCGAAGTGGCCGGGGCCCAGGGCTCCGTGGGTGACGAGCGCGCCGAACACCCCGCCGAGCGTGCCGGTGACGAGAACTCTCCCCCGGACGGGGAGGCGGCCGGCGAGCCGCTGCACGGCGACCCAGGCCAGGGCGAAACCGAGCAGGGCGGAACCGAGGACTTCCAGGAACACTGCGGATCACCTCGCGGAGTGCTGCGGGGCGGGTGGTGCGGTCGGGGACCTCCTACCCCTGAGGGGCGGAACGCAATCCTTCCGTACGCCCTGACGTGGCCATACGGGCATACGAGAGGCCCGGTGGACCGAGAACGGTCCACCGGGCCTCTTCGCGTGCTCTCCGGCTCAGAGAGCGCCGAAACCCACGCGGCGGACGGCGGGCTCGCCGAGCTCCACGTACGCGATCTTCTCGGCCGGAACGAGGATCTTGCGACCCTTCTCGTCCGAGAGGCTGAGCAGCTGCGCCTTGCCGGCCAGCGCGTCGGCCACCGCGCGCTCGACCTCCTCGGCGGACTGCCCGCTCTCCAGAACGATCTCCCGGGGTGCGTGCTGCACGCCGATCTTGACCTCCACGGCTATGTCCCTCCGAACGGTCAGCGTTGCGCGATTGAGTGCGCCGTACGCTGCACACATTAGCCCGGTGAGGGGACGCGTACGGCGCAGCCGCAGCACGCCAGGAGCGAACAGCCCCCGGGAATGCTCAGTGGCCCTCGGCGCTCAGCAGGCCGTCCACCGGGTGCAGCGGGAAGCCGGCGATGCCGCGCCAGGCGAGCGAGGTGAGGAGTCCGACCGCCTTGTCGCGGGGGATCGGGGACTCGCTCGACAGCCAGTAGCGGGCGACGACCTGCGAGACGCCGCCGAGACCGACGGCCAGCAGCATCGACTCGTCCTTGGACAGGCCGGTGTCCTCGGCGATGACGTCGGAGATCGCCTCGGCGCACTGCAGGCTGACCCGGTCCACGCGCTCGCGTACGGCGGGCTCGTTGGTCAGGTCGGACTCGAAGACGAGGCGGAAGGCGCCGCCCTCGTCCTCGACGTAGGCGAAGTACGCGTCCATCGTCGCCGCGACCCGGAGCTTGTTGTCCGTGGTGGAGGCGAGGGCGGTGCGCACCGAGAGGAGGAGCGCCTCGCAGTGCTGGTCGAGCAGGGCCAGGTACAGCTCCAGCTTCCCCGGGAAGTGCTGGTAGAGCACCGGCTTGCTGACGCCGGCCCGCTCGGCGATGTCGTCCATCGCGGCGGAGTGGTACCCCTGGGCGACGAAGACCTCCTGGGCCGCGCCGAGCAGCTGGTTCCGTCGGGCACGTCGCGGCAGGCGCGTGCCCCGAGGGCGTGCTGCCTCTGTCTGCTCGATGGCGCTCACGCGGCCTCCCAAGAATCGATACGTGCGCTGTCGCGCCGCGCCGCCATCGTACTTTTGGGTAACCCGGCTGTGCGCGGTGCGAACGCAGAATTTCACGGACCGGACGTCCAGGTCGACAGTCGATTCAAGATTAAACCGAACAAATCAGCGGTAGTCGTCTTCGTCCAGGGCGACCACGCGCGCCTGTTCGGACGCGTCGGCCTCGTCCGCCGAGTCGTGTTCGATATGAGTGGGGTGTTCGTCCTCGCGTTGCTGCAGTTCGGTGTGCTGCTCAGCGGCGTCGGCCTCCGGGATTTCCTGCTCCAGCAAGACGACCTCTTCCTCGGTGAATGTGTCCGGCTCGGTCGGATCGACAGTCATGCGGTTCCTTCCGGCATGCGGGTCGCGGTCCTCTCCGATGGCCCTCCCTTCGAGCGTAGGAGCACCCGCGCCCCGCCGCACACGCACTTGTGACCCCACCCACACACGGAGCCGCGTGATCGTCTCGTAATATTGCGGCCATGTCCTCGACCGAGCTGCCGGAAAAGCGGACCGCCGCCGCACCACCCGCGTCGCGGCCCCGCGCCGTGAGGGTCGCCGACGGCGAGGAGCTCCGCTCCGTCGAACTGCCCGGGCTCACCCTCACCGTGCGCGCCCGGCCCGGCACCCGGCCCGGCCTGCCGCCCGCGCTGTACGTGCACGGCCTCGGCGGCTCCTCGCAGAACTGGTCCGCGCTGATGCCGCTGCTCGCGGACCAGCTCGACGGCGAGGCGGTCGACCTGCCCGGCTTCGGAGACTCCCCGCCGCCGGACGACGGCAACTACTCGGTCACCGGGCACGCCCGCGCGGTCATCCGCTTCCTGGACGCCGGCGGTCGCGGCCCCGTCCACCTCTTCGGCAACTCGCTGGGCGGCGCCGTCGCCACCCGCGTCGCCGCCGCCCGGCCCGACCTGATCCGCACCCTGACCCTGGTCTCCCCGGCCCTGCCCGAGCTGCGCGCCCAGCGCACCGCCTGGCCCACCGTGATGCTCGCGGTGCCGGGCGTCGCCTCGCTCTTCGCGAAGCTCTCCCGGGACTGGACGCCCGAGCAGCGCGTCCGCGGAGTCCTCTCCCTCTGTTACGGGGACCCCGCCCGGGTCTCCGACGAGGGCTTCCTCCACGCCGTGGAGGAGATGGAGCGGCGTCTGGAGCTCCCCTACTTCTGGGACGCGATGGCCCGCTCCTCGCGCGGCATCGTCGACGCCTACACGCTCGGCGGGCAGCACGGGCTGTGGCGCCAGGCCGAACGCGTCCTCGCCCCCACCCTCCTCGTCTACGGCGGGCGCGACCAGCTCGTGTCGTACCGGATGGCCCGCAAGGCGGCCGCCGCCTTCCGCGGCTCGCGCCTGCTGAGCCTCCCCGAGGCGGGGCACGTGGCGATGATGGAGTATCCCGAGACGGTCGCACAGGCCGCGCGGGAACTGATCGCCGACCACGACGGGAGCTGATCCGGGGCCGTGGGACGACACAGTCGCAAGGGCTCAGCGCCCGCCGCACCTCCCGCACCTCCCGTGCCCGCCGCACCTCCGGCGGCCGGCACCGGACAGCGGCAGCAGCCGCCGGCCGGACAGGGGCAGCCGCCGGCGCAGGCACCCGGCACCGGGCGCCGCCGCAGGCCCCCGGGCACCGGCCAGGACCCCGCCGGGACGCCGGCGCACGGCACCCCCGCGTACGGAACGCCGGCCCACGGCACGCCCGTGTACGGCACCCCGGCGCACGGGGTTCCGACGTACGGCTACGGCACGTACTCCGGACCGGCCTACGACACCCCCGCGCACGGGACGCCCGGCACTCCGGCGCACGGTGTCCCCGCCTACCGGACCCCCGTGCGGGGCGGTCATCCGCAGCACGACGAAGACACCGGCGCACGGCCCGGGGCATACGAGGGCCGGCGCGGCTCGCACCGGGCCCCGGCGGCGGAGCGGACCGGTCAACAGGCCGCGGTGCAGGCGCCGTTCATCCCCGGGCCGCGCCGCGAGCCCGTGCCCGACGTGGCGGACGCCGGCCGGAAGGGCGGTCTGGGGCGCACGCTGACCGGTGTCGGGGCGGCCGCCGTCGCCACCGTCCTCGCCGTCGTCGTCGCCGGTCAGGTGACCGACAGCGGGACGACTCCGCCCGTCACCCACGCCGCCGAGGGCCCGGCCGACCGGGCGGCGGACGACTCCTCCGCCTCCCGCTCCGACGAACGGGCCGTCCCGACGACCCCGGCGCCCGTCGTCGCCACGCCGGCGCCGACGTACGAGCAGCTGATGACCCGCCAGTTCCCGATCGACCCGAAGCTGAAGGGCTCCGGCGACTTCGAGGCCGTGCCGGGCTTCGACAAGGCGCCCGGCAAGGGGCGTCTGATCCGCTATCGGATCGACGTGGAGAAGGGGATCGGTCTCGACCCGAAACTCTTCGCCGCCGCCGTGCAGAAGACCCTGAACGACCGCCGCAGCTGGGCGGGTGACGGCGAGATGAAGTTCGAGCGGATTTCCAGTGGGGAACCCGAGTTCGTCATCACGCTCGCCAGCCCCGGAACCACCGGCGCGTGGTGCAAGAAGTCCGGTCTCGACACGACGGTCGACAACGTCTCCTGTGACTCCGCCTCCACCCAGCGCGTGATGATCAACGCATTCCGCTGGGCGCAGGGATCGGAGACCTTCGGACCGAAGGCCATGTACGCCTATCGGCAGATGCTCATCAATCACGAGGTCGGCCACCGCCTCGGGCACGGTCATGTGAGCTGCAGCACAGCCGGTGCGCTCGCGCCGGTGATGCAGCAGCAGACGAAGTCGCTGAACATCCATGGGATCGCCTGTCGTCCCAACCCCTGGGTGCACCCCGGAAGTTGACGTTCCGTCCGATGCGGGCGTGATCACATTCCGAGATCCGTGTCTCAGCACGGCCGTGAACCGCGTTGACATCGCTCGCGCGTTCGTTCATATTTCTCGGCATGTCGCCCCGTCACGTCGTCTCCGATCGCGCCGCCATTGAGCTGGCGCTCATCGGCGTGACCGCGCACACCGTGTCCGACATTCTCTGTAGCTGACGCCTGCCCGAGCGCCCGTCGGCTTTTTCTCTTTCCCTCTTGCCGGCGATGTACCGCGCCCGGGTGTTCCCTCCCCGCAGGCGCGGCCCTTTTCCCGTTCCCGGCGATTTCCCCGGATGACGCCACTCGCCGCTGCCTGCGCGGAATTCCCTTTTCCCCGCCCGCAGTTCTCCGAGAGGTTTTCTCCGATGCGTCAACCGTCCGTCATTTCGCGCCGCGTGGCAGCGGCCGCCGTCAGTCTCGTCCTGGCCTCGGGCGCCGCCGCCTGCGCGGGACCCGAGGACACCGGCGCCAAGGGCGGCACCTCCGGCAAGGCCGGGAGCGCCCCGCAGAAGGGCGGCACCCTCACCGTCCTCAACAACGAGGCCCAGACCGACTTCGACCCCGCCCGCCTCTACACCTCCGGCGGCGGCAACGTCCCCTCCCTCGTCTTCCGTACGCTCACCACCCGCAACCGCGAGGCGGGCGCCGCCGGCGCGCAGGTCGTCCCCGACCTCGCCACCGACATCGGCCGCCCCAACAAGGACGCCACGGAGTGGACGTACACCCTGAAGGAGGGCCTGAATTTCGAGGACGGCACGCCCATCACCAGCGCCGACGTCAAGTACGGCATCGAGCGCTCCTTCGCCGCCGAACTCTCCGGCGGCGCCCCCTACCTGCGCGACTGGCTGATCGGCGGCGACACGTACCAGGGCCCGTACAAGGACACCAAGGGCCTCGCGTCCATCGTCACGCCCGACCCCCGGACGATCGTCTTCAAGCTGAGGAAGCCCGAGGGCGAGTTCCCCTTCGTCGCCACCCAGACCCAGTTCACGCCCGTCCCGAAGGCCAAGGACACCGGCGCCAGGTACGAGGAGCACCCCGTCTCCTCCGGCCCGTACAAGGTCGTCAGGAACGAGAACGACGGCGAGCACCTCGTCCTGGAGCGCAACGAGCACTGGGACCCGAAGACGGACGAGGAGCGCAAGGCGTACCCGGACCGGATCGACGTCAAGTCCGGGCTCGACGAGGCCGTCATCAACCAGCGGCTCGCCACGTCCTCCGGGGCCGACTCCGCCGCCGTCACCACCGACACCAACCTCGGCCCCGCCGAACTCGCCCAGATCGGCTCCGACAAGGCGCTCGCCGCCCGCGTCGGCACAGGCCACTTCGGCTTCACCAACTACATCGCCTTCAACCCCAAGGTGAAGCCCTTCGACAACCCGAAGGTGCGCCAGGCGATCTCGTACGCCGTCAACCGCACCAGCGTCGTCAACGCCGCCGGCGGCTCCGCGCTCGCCGAGCCCGCGACCACCTTCCTGCCCGAGCAGAAGTCCTTCGGCTTCACGCCCTACGACCACTTCCCGGCCGGGAAGACGGGCAACCCGGAGAAGGCCAAGGAGCTGCTCAAGGAAGCCGGTTACCCCGACGGCCTCACCGTCACCCTCCTGCACTCCACCGCCCAGAACCGCACCACGAGCCCCGAGATAGCGACCGCCGTCCAGGAAGCCCTCGGCAAGGCCGGCATCACCGTCAAGCTCGACGGGCAGCAGCCCAACTCCTTCAACGAGAAGCGCTGGAGCGTCAAGGACGCCCCCGGCTTCTTCCTCTCCCGCTGGGGCGCCGACTGGCCCGCCGGCGGCCCGTTCCTCGCGCCGATCTTCGACGGACGCCAGATCGTCGCCGACGGCTCCAACTACAACCACGCCCAGCTGAACGACCCGTCGGTCAACAAGGAGATCGACGAGATCAACAAGCTGACCGACCTCAAGGCCGCCGCCACCCGCTGGGGCGCCCTCGACAAGAAGATCGGCGAGCAGGCACTCGACGTGCCCCTCTTCCACCCGGTCTACAAGCGGCTCGTCGGCAAGGACGTCAGGAACGTCGTCATCAGCGACTGGACCGGCGTCCTCGACATCTCGCAGGTCGCCGTCAAGTGACCGCCGTGACCGACACGTCGGCGCCCGTGGCGGGCACCCCCGCCACGGGCGCCGCCCGGCAGGCGTGGCGGCGGCTGCGCACCCGGCCCGCCGCCCTCGTCTCCGCCGCCGTCCTCCTGCTGCTCGTCGCCCTCGCCCTCGCCGCGCCGCTCCTCGCCGCGCTGGAGGGCCAGGACCCGAACGCGTACCACGACGACCTCGTGGACTCGGCCCGCGGCGGCGTCCCGTACGGCGCCTTCGGCGGGGCGGGCGCCGACCACTGGCTCGGCGTCGAACCCGGCACCGGGCGCGACCTGTTCGTCCGCCTCCTCCACGGCGCCCGGATCTCCCTGCTCGTCGCCGTCGGCGCCACCGCCGTCCAGGTCCTGATCGGCGTCCTCGTCGGCCTCGCCGCCGGACTCGGCAGCCGCTGGGTCGACGGACTCCTCGGCCGGATCACCGACGTCCTCGTCGCCCTGCCGATGCTGGTCCTCGCCGTCGCGCTGACCGCCGTCGTCCCGCGCGACTTCCCCCGGCCGCTGCTCCTCGTCCTGGTCATCGGCCTCCTCGGCTGGGCCGGCACCTCCCGCATCGTGCGCGCCCAGACCCTCACCCTCCGCGGCCTCGACTTCGTGGCGGCCTCGCGCCTCGCGGGCTCCGGACGGTGGCGGACCGCCCGCCGCGAACTGCTGCCCTCCCTCGCCGCCCCCGTCATCACCTACGCGGCGATCCTCGTCCCCACCAACATCGTCGTCGAGGCGTCGCTCTCCTTCCTCGGCGTGGGCGTCACCCCGCCCACCCCGTCCTGGGGGCAGATGCTGTCGACCGCGCAGACCTGGTTCCGGGCCGACCCCGCCTACGTCCTGCTGCCCGCCGGACTCCTCTTCGTCACCGTGCTCGCCTTCACCGTCCTCGGCGACGCGGTCCGCACGGCCCTCGACCCGCGCGAGGCGAGCCGGCTCGGCGTGGGCACCCGTAAGGAGACCTCCCGATGACCCGCTACGTCCTCAAGCGGCTCGCGGGTGCCGTGCTCGTCCTCCTGGCGCTCTCGGTCCTCGTCTACGCCCTGTTCTACCTGGCGCCCGGCGACCCCGCGCGGCTCGCCTGCGGGGAGCGCTGCAACCCCCAGCAGATCGCCCAGGTGCGCACCCGGCTCGGGCTCGACCAGAGCGTGTTCGCGCAGTACCTGCACTTCCTCCAGGGCGTCTTCGCCGGCCGTGACTACTCCACCGGCACCTCGCTCGTGCACTGCGACGCGCCCTGCCTCGGCCTCTCGTACCAGAGCGACCGGCAGGTCACCGAGCTCGTCCTGGAACGGCTCCCGGCCACCGCGTCCCTCGCCCTGGGCGCCATGGTGATCTGGTTGCTCGTCGGTGTCGGCACCGGACTGCTCTCGGCGCTCCGCCGCGGCGGACCCACCGAGCGGATCCTCACCGTCCTCACCCTCGCCGGCACCGGCACGCCCGTCTTCATCCTCGGCCTGCTCCTCCTCATGGCCGTCTGCGCCTACCTGCGATGGCTGCCCTTCCCGAGCTACGTGCCGCTCGGCGAGGACCCCGAGCAGTGGGCCTGGAACATGCTGCTGCCCTGGGTGACCCTCGGCTTCTTCGAATCCGCCAAGTACGCCCGACTCACCAGGAGTTCCACCCTGGAGACGCTCGCCGAGGACCACATCCGCACCTTCCGCGCCTACGGCGTGGGGGAGCGGGCCGTCGTCACCCGCCACGCGCTGCGCGGCGCCGTCCCGCCGGTGATCGCGGTCAGCGCCGTCGACCTCGGCTCGATGTTCGGCGGCGCCGTCCTCACCGAATCCCTCTTCGGCATCCCCGGGCTCGGCAAGACCCTCATCGACGGGGTGCGCGCGATCGACCTGCCCGTGGTGGTGGGCGTGGTCATGGTGATGGGCGCCGCCGTCGTCCTCGCGGGCGTCGTCGCGGACCTGCTGTACGCCGCCGCCGACCGAAGGGTGGTCCTGACGTGACCGCACACGACCGCACCCCGGGTGAGCCGGCCCCGCTCGTCGAAGTCCATGACCTCACCGTCGAGTTCGACCGCGCGGGCAGTCCCGTACGGGCCGTGGACGGGCTCTCCTTCACCCTCGGCGAAGGGCGCGCCCTCGCGCTCGTCGGCGAGTCCGGCAGCGGCAAGTCCACCGTCGCCGGCGCCCTCCTCGGCCTCCACCGGGGGACGGGCGCGCGGACCGGCGGCACCGTGCGGGTCGGCGGCATCGACGTCGGGGCCGCCGGTCCGGGCGAGCTGCGACGGCTGCGCGGCGGCGTCGCCGCCATGGTCTTCCAGGACCCGCTGTCCGCCCTCGACCCCTACTACGCCGTCGGCGACCAGATCGCCGAGGTGTACCGCGTCCACCACCCCGGATCGCGCAAGGCCGCCCGGGCCCGGGCCGTGGAGGTCCTCGACCGGGTCGGCATCCCCGACGCGGCCCGCCGCTCCCGCTCCCGCCCGCACGAGTTCAGCGGCGGCATGCGGCAGCGCGCCCTCCTCGCGATGGCCCTCGCCTGCGAGCCCCGGCTCCTCGTCGCGGACGAGCCGACCACCGCCCTCGACGTCACCGTGCAGGCCCAGATCCTCGACCTGCTGCACGAGCTGCGGAAGGAGACGGGCACCGCGCTGCTCCTGGTCACCCACGACGTGGGCGTGGCCGCCGAGAGCGTCGACGACGTCCTGGTCATGCGGGCCGGGCGCGAGGTCGAACGCGGCTCCGTCGCCGGGCTGCTGGGCGCGCCGGCGGAGCCGTACACCCGGAAGCTGCTCGCCGCCGTGCCCCGGCTCGACGGGCCCGTGCGCGCGCCCTCGGAGCCGGGCGAGGTGCTCCTCGAAGCGCACGAGCTGCGGCGGGAGTTCGGCCGCGGCGGGAAGCGGGTCACGGCCGTCGACGGGGTGTCGCTCACCGTCCGTGCCGGGGAGACCCTCGGCGTCGTCGGGGAGTCCGGCAGCGGCAAGACCACCCTCGGCCGCATGCTGGTGCGGCTCCTGGATCCGACCGGCGGCCGGCTCCGTTACGGGGGTAAGGAGATCGGCGCCCTGCCGGACCGGGAGCTCCGCCCGTACCGCCACGAGCTCCAGATGGTCTTCCAGGACCCGGTCGCCTCCCTCAACCCGCGCCGCTCCGTCGGCGAGTCGATCGCCGACCCGCTGCGCGTGGCGGGGGAGCGCGACGAGACCCTGATACGGGGTCGGGTGCGGGAGCTGCTCGACCGGGTGGGGCTCGACCCCGACCGGTACGAGGCGTACCCGCACGAGTTCAGCGGCGGCCAGCGCCAGCGCGTCGGCATCGCCCGCGCGCTCGCCGCCTCGCCCCGGCTGATCGTCTGCGACGAACCCGTCTCCGCGCTCGACGTCACCACCCAGGCCCAGGTCACGGCGCTGCTGGCCGAGCTCCAGGCCGAACTCGGACTCGGTCTGGTCTTCATCGCCCACGACCTCGCCGTCGTCCGGCAGGTCAGCGACCGGGTCGCCGTCATGCGCGGCGGCCGGATCGTGGAGCAGGGCCCCGTCGAGGAGGTGTACGGCGCTCCCCGGGACCCGTACACCCGGCAGCTGCTCGCCGCCGTCCCCTCACTCGACCCGGTCCTCGCGGCCGAGCGGCGGGGGAGGCGCCGGGCGCCGGTGGTGGCCGCCGCCTGACCCTCCGTGATCGTTTCGGCGCGTACCGCGACGGAACGCGACCGGGGTGGGAAAGTTACGTGCATTCACCCCTTCCGGTGGTACGACGGACAACCGTCCGTCGTACCACCGGTGTCTCCGCTTACGTTCTTCCCGCTGCGAGTCGCCGGACCAACGGTGGCCGCCGTCAAGGGAGATCGGGGGTGCGCTCGTGCGGATCGGACTGCTCACGGAGGGTGGCTACCCGTACGCCACCGGTGAGTCCGGACCCTGGTGCGACCGGCTCGTACGCGGGCTCGGGCAGCATCAGTTCGACCTCTACGCGCTGGGCCGCCCCGGCACCCCGCTGCCGCTCCCGCCGAACGCCCGCGTCGTGCGCACCGCCGACCTGGACGACGGCGCCGCGCCGAGGCACCGCCTCGAACGGGCCGCCTTCGGCGACGGCCGCGCCGGGCGCCGGGCCTACGGCCGACGCGAGCGGCGGCGCTTCACCGAGGCCCTCCACGCCCTCGCCGCCGGCCTCTGCGCCGAGGACGAGACGGGAGGCGGAGCCGAGGCCGCGGCGGGAGCCGACGGCGCGGCCGCGGCCGGAACGGGCGCGGCGTCCTTCGCCGCCGGGCTCTACGCCCTCGCCGAACTCGCCCGCCAGCGCGGCGGACTGCCCGGCGCGCTCCGCTCCGACGACGCCGTCCGCACCCTCGAAAGCGCCTGCCGCGCGCCCGGCGCACGCCGGGGCGCGGCCGCCGCCGGACTCGCCGACCACCTCGCCTTCGCCGACCACCTGGAGCGGGCCCTGCGCCCCCTCTCCCTCGACTGGTACGCCGAGGACGCGCTCGGCTCGGCCGACCTCTGCCACGCCGCCGCCGGAGGCACCACCGCCCTCCCCGGCCTGCTGGCCAAACGCTTCTTCGGGACCCCGCTGCTCGTCACCGAGTACGGCGTCCGGCTCCGCGCCCACTACCTCTCGACCGCCGGCGCCGAACGTTCCGCACCCCTGCGGGCCCTGCTCGCCGCCCTGCACGGACGGCTCGCCGCCGAGACCTATCGGCAGGCCGCCCTCCTCACCCCCGGCAACGCCCACGCCCGCCGCTGGCAGGAGAAGTGCGGCGCCGACCGGGACCGCATCCGCACCGTCCACCCGGGCATGGCCGCCGACCGCTTCGCCGAGGTCGGCGAGGACGAGGAGAGCGGCGACCCCGCCACCCTCGTCTGGGTCGGCCGCGTCGAGCCCGCCAAGGACCTGATCGCCCTCCTCCACGCCTTCGCCGAGGTCCGGGCCCGGCAGCCCGACGCCCGGCTGCGCATCGTCGCCGTGCCCGTGCGCGAACCGGGCGCCGGCGCGTACCTGACGCACTGCAAGGGGCTCGCGGCCCAGCTCTTCCCCGACGAGGCCGCCGGGGCGCACGCCGTCGGCGAGAACCCCGTCACCTTCGAGGAGCTCGGCGGCCCCGAGGCCCCCACCCTGGAGGACGTCTACGCCTCCGGCGCGGTCGTCGCCCTGTCCAGCGTCGTCGAGGGGTTCCCGGCCAGCCTCGTCGAGGCCATGTTCTGCGCGCGGGCCACCGTCTCCACCGACGTCGGCGCGGTCGTCGAGATCATCGGCGGCACCGGTCTCGTCGTCCCCCCGCGCAACCCCCGGGCGCTCGCCGACGCCTGCCTCGCGCTGCTCCGCGACCCCGAGCGCCGCCACCGGCTCGGCGCCGCCGCCCGCGCCCGCGCGCTCGAACTCTTCACCGTCGAACAGAACCTCGCCGCCTTCCGCGGCATCTACCTGGAACTCCTCTCCCACGCGCCGGTGCGCCACCGCCCCGGGGACGGCGTGCCGTTCGCCCACCCCGCCGAGGCCCATGTGCCGGGCAGCTGGACGCACAAGGCCCTGACCGCCGGCGCGGGAGGCCCCGATGCCTGAAGGAGGCACCCCCATGCGCGGCCCCGCCGCCCCGACGAGCCCCGGAGCCTGGGACGCCCGCTCCGAAGCCCTCCTCGGAACGCCCGCCCTCACCCCCTCGGGCGCCCTCGACCCGAGGGCCGTCCCGGCGGACGCGACCGGCCTCGACCTGCGCGCCCCCGAAGCCCCGGCGGACCCGTTCGACGCGGCCGACCCGGCCGAAGCCTCCGCCCCGTTCGACGCCACCGACCGGACCGCCCCGTTCGACGCGGCCGACGCGGCCGACCCGACCGACCCTGCCGACGCCGCCGGCCCGGCCGAGTCCGTCGACCCGTTCGAGCGGGTCGACGCCTCCGCGCCGGCCGGGATAGCCCCGGCCCCGGAAGCGGCCCCGACGGCGCTCCCGGAGCCGGGTTCCGGCCGGAGTGCCGACCGCCCCGAGGCCCCGGTCGCGGGCGCCGCGTGGAGGAGGGGGCCGGAGGCCGCCGCGCGCCCCGACGCACGGGCCGCCGCGCCCGCCGCCCCCCGGCCCCGGCGCGGGAACGCCGACCCCGTCAAGGTGCTCATGCACCGGCACCGCGAACTGTGCGAGCGGGCCGTGGATCCGCTGGAGATCGCCGCCGGCCTCGAAGCGCAGGGGTTCACGGACCGGACCGCCGCGCGGTTCCGGCACCGGGACGTGTTCTCGCTGGCCGAGGAGCTGTACGCGCGCGTGCCGCGCGGGTACAGCAGGACCGCGCCCCCGGCCGAGCCGGAGCCGCCCCGCGCCCCGTGGGCCCTCGCCGTGCTCGCCCCCGGGGCCGTCGCGGGCCTCGCGGGCCTCGCGCTGACCTTCACCTACGGGTCGCTGCGGGTCGCCGTCGGGGCGGCCGCGGTGCCCGCGCTCGGCGGGGCGCTGCTGCTCGCCGTCCGGCAGGGGCCGTTCCGGGTCCCGGGCGGCGGGACCGTGCCCGCCGCCCGGCTCTGGACGTTCTGGCTCCTGGCGTACGCGGTCGCCGGCGACGGACTCCTCACGCAGGTGCTCAGCGGGGGCCCCGACGGGGTCTGGGACCTCACCCCCGCCCCGCTCCTGGGGCTCGCCCTCGCCGTGGCCCCCGCCGCCTGGTGCGCGCATCACTTCGCACGCCGGGCACGCCGCCGGATCGCCGACAGCCGCGGCCTCGCCGACTTCGCCGCGGCCACCAGGCCGCTGCTCCTCGGCACCGTGGCCCTCCAGCTGCTCGCCCTCACCGCCCTGCTCGCCCTCACCGGCTTCAGCCCCGGAGCCCTCGCCCTCGGCGCGCTCCTGCTGCTCGCCCGGCTCCTCACCGTGCACGGCTTCCCCGAGACGGCCGCCGCCGCCCTCGCCGCCGCCAGCGCGGCCGAGGCCCTCGCCCTCGCGAGCGTCCTCGCCGCGCGGGTCCCGCTCCCCGGCTTCGACGGGATCGCCGCCCCGGTGCGCGCCGTCGTCGACGCGTGGGGCACCGGGGCCGTACCCACCCTCGTCTGCGGCGCCGCCGCGCTCGGCCTGCTGGCCCACGCGACCGGCGCCCTCGCCCGGGCCTCGGCCCACGCCACCCCGTGAAGGCCCCGCCGAAGCCGCGTGCGAAGGCCGGGCGACCATCGCGACCGACATCCCGCCGAGCCTTCATCCGAAGCGCCCCTCGCTCCCGCGGAGCCGACGCCGCGGGCGCGCACCGTCACCTTTCTCATCACCTCGCAAGGAGACCGAAGACCATGACCCCTCAATCCCAAGGACCGGCCGGTCGGCACGTAGGGGCCGCACGATGAGGGTGCTACTGCTCGGAGCCAACGGCTTCATCGGCCGCTTCGTCGCCGACCGGCTGCTCGCCGACCCGGCCGTCCACCTCACCGCCCTCGGCCGCGGCGACGACGCCGACGTCCGCTTCGACCTCGCCTCCGGCAGCCCGGGCGCGCTGACCCGCTTCCTGGACGCCGTCCACCCGGGGGTCGTCGTCAACTGCGCGGGCGCCACCCGCGGCGGTGCCCGTGAGCTCACCCGGCACAACACGGTCGCCGTCGCCACCGTCTGCGAGGCCCTGCGCCGCAGCGGCTGCGGCGCCCGCCTCGTCCAGGTGGGCTGCGCCTCGGAGTACGGGCCGAGCCAGCCCGGCTCCTCCACGGCCGAGGACGCGGTGCCCCGCCCCGGCGGCCCGTACGGGGTGTCGAAGCTGGCCGCCACCGAACTCGTCCTCGGCTCGGGGCTCGACGCCGTCGTCCTGCGGGTGTTCTCGCCCGTCGGCCCCGGCACGCCCGCCGGCTCCCCGCTCGGCCGGCTCGCCGAGGCGATGCGCCGGGCCATGCAGGCCGGGGACGGCGAGCTCAAGCTCAGCGGCCTCGGCGTCCAGCGGGACTTCGTCGACGTACGGGACGTGGCCCGGGCCGTGCACGCGGCCTCGCTCTCCGCCGCCCAGGGCGTCGTCAACATCGGCACCGGCCGCGCGGTCCGGCTCCGGGACGCGGCCGCCGTCCTCGCCCGGGTCGCGGGCTACTCCGGCAACCTGCACGAGCTGGACGCCCCGCACGGCCTGGCGCAGCGCCCGATGATCGGCGCCCCCCGCAGCGAGGGGACCATCGCCGACCAGCTGGCCGCCGCCCCCTACCCGTACCCCGACGGCTGCGGCACCTGGCAGCAGGCCGACGTCCGCACCGCCCGGGACCGGCTCGGCTGGCGGCCCAGGATCAACCTGGAGGAGTCGCTCGCCGACATCTGGATGGAGGCGGCGTGTCGCATCTGACGACGACCACCGCCACGGGGGCCGTCCAGGCGCTCGGCGTGGGCGTCCCCGGCTACGCCCACCCGCTGCTCGCCCCGGTCGAGTGGGCCGAGCTGACCCGCCCCGGGACCCCGGTGCACTGGGCGGTGCTCAACGTCGCGGAGGGCCCGGGCAGCCGGCCCGACCCGCACTGCCTGGAGGCGGCCGGGAAGCTCCGCAACGCCGGGGTCAGGGTCCTCGGGCACCTGGACGCCGACCACGGCCGCCGGCCCTTCGGGGAGCTCGTCTCGGACGCCCACCGCTTCGTCGACTGGTACAAGGTGGAGGGCTTCTACCTGGACCGCGCTCCCGCGGACCGGGCCGACCTGGCCGGGACGCGGCGGGTCACGGCGACCCTGGAGGCGATCCTCGGCGGCGAGGCCCATCTCGTCCTCGGCCACGGCACCCACCCGCATCCGGGGTACGCCGAGGCCGCCGACCAGCTCGTGACGTTCTCCGGCTCCTGGGTGGACTACCGCTGGTCACAGGTGGCGGAGTGGACCGCCGACTACGCGGAGTCGAAGTTCGTCCACCTCGTGCACGGGGTCCCGCGCACGCATCTGGAGGAGGCCCTGCGGGTCGCCCGCTGGCAGGGGGCGGGAACGATCTTCTTCACCGACCGTGCGGACGGCGGGGGACAAAGCGCCCCCTTCCACTCGCTGCCCGGCTACTGGGACGAAATCGTCTCGCGGATCGGACCGGGTGTCTCGGAATGAGGAGGGGCGTGGCAGTGTTACGGGGAGAACAACCGTACTGACATACCGACAACCGGAGTCCCCGTGTCGCTGCCACCCCTGGTCGAGCCGGCTGCCGAGCTCACCGTAGACGAGGTCCGCAGGTACTCCCGCCACCTGATCATCCCGGACGTCGGGATGGACGGGCAGAAGCGGCTGAAGAACGCCAAGGTGCTGTGTGTCGGCGCCGGTGGCCTCGGCTCGCCGGCGCTGATGTACCTGGCCGCCGCCGGCGTGGGCACGCTCGGCATCGTGGAGTTCGACGAGGTCGACGAGTCGAACCTCCAGCGCCAGATCATCCACAGCCAGGCCGACATCGGCCGCTCCAAGGCGGCGTCGGCGCGCGACAGCGTGCTCGGCATCAACCCGTACGTGAACGTGATCCTCCACGAAGAGCGGCTCGAGGCCGAGAACGTGATGGACATCTTCAGCCAGTACGACCTGATCGTCGACGGCACCGACAACTTCGCCACCCGCTACCTGGTGAACGACGCCTGCGTGCTGCTGAACAAGCCGTACGTCTGGGGCTCGATCTACCGGTTCGACGGCCAGGCGTCGGTCTTCTGGTCCGAGTACGGCCCCTGCTACCGCTGCCTCTACCCGGAGCCCCCGCCGCCGGGCATGGTCCCGTCCTGCGCCGAGGGCGGCGTCCTGGGCGTGCTGTGCGCGTCCATCGGCTCCATCCAGGTCACCGAGGCCATCAAGGTCCTGGCCGGCGTGGGCGACCCGCTGGTCGGCCGTCTGATGATCTACGACGCCCTGGAGATGCAGTACCGCCAGGTGAAGGTCCGCAAGGACCCGGACTGCGCGGTCTGCGGCGAGAACCCGACCGTCACCGAGCTCATCGACTACGAGGCGTTCTGCGGCGTCGTGTCCGAGGAGGCCCAGGAGGCGGCGCTCGGCTCGACGATCACTCCCAAGCAGCTCAAGGAGTGGATCGACGACGGCGAGAACATCGACATCATCGACGTCCGCGAGCCGAACGAGTACGAGATCGTCTCGATCCCGGGCGCGCGTCTGATCCCGAAGAACGAGTTCCTGATGGGCACCGCCCTGCAGGACCTCCCGCAGGACAAGCGCATCGTCCTGCACTGCAAGACGGGCGTCCGCAGCGCGGAGGTCCTCGCGGTGCTCAAGTCCGCTGGCTTCGCGGACGCGGTCCACGTCGGCGGCGGCGTGATCGGCTGGGTCCACCAGATCGAGCCCGGGAAGCCGGTCTACTAGGACGTGGTACGCGGAAGGGCCCGGACCTCACGACGAGGTCCGGGCCCTTCCGGCTGTCCGGGGGTGTCCGGCCCGGCAGCTACCCGCAGGTCGTGCCGTACGCGGGGACCTTGCCGTCCAGCAGATACGCGTCGACCTTCCGTGTCACGCACGCCGAGGTGCCGTAGGCGCCGTGGCCCTCGCCCTTGTTCGTGACCAGGATCCCGACGCCGTCCCCGAGCTCCTTCGCCATCTTCTCCGCGCCCTCGTACGGCGTCGCCGGGTCGCCCGTCGTGCCGACGACCAGGATGGGGGCCGCGCCCGGGGCGCTCGCCTCCGGCGTCCTGCGCTCGCCCTTCACCGGCCAGTTCGCGCACCAGCCCGCCGTGTCCCAGGCCAGGAAGGGGCCGAAGACGGAGGAGAGCCGGCGGAACTCGGGCAGCAGCGCCTTCGCCTGCGCGGCGGTGGGCCGCTCGCTGGAGTCCGCGCAGGAGATCGCCCGCTGGGAGTGCGTCTGGGTGGCGTAATGCCCGTTCGCGTCACGGTCGTTGTAGTAGTCGGCGAGGTCCAGCAGGGCGCTGCCGTCGCCGCGCTCGGCGTCGGCGAGGGCCTCGGTGAGGAGGGGCCAGTTGGCCTGGCCGTACAGCGTGACCGCGATGCCCGTGAGGGCCAGGCCCTCGGTCAGCCGGCGCCCGCCGACGGCCGGCGGCTCCCGGTCCAGCTTCCGCAGCAGCCGGGCGATCCGCTCGGTCCCGGCCTTCGGGTCCTGGCCGGTGCTCTTCAGGTAGTTGTCCAGGGCCCGCTGGAAGCCGATCGTCTGGTTGCGGGCGTGCCCGGTGGTGTCGGCGGTCGGGTCGACGACCGCGTCGAGGACGATCCGGCCCACGTGGGCGGGGAAGAGGTGCGCGTACGTGCCGCCGAGCTGCGTCCCGTACGAGATGCCGAAGTAGTGGAGCCGGTCGTCCCCGAGGACCTGGCGGATCAGGTCCATGTCCCGGGCGGTCGCGCTGGTCGTGGTGTGCGGCAGGACCGTGGCGGAGCGGCGGGCGCAGCCGGCGGCGAAGGCGGTGTTGTCCTTCAGGTAGGCGGCCTCCTCGGCGGCGGTGTCCGGCACGAGGTCCACCGAGGTCTCGGCGGCGGCCTGCTCGGCGTCGTCCCGGCAGACCACGCCCGCGCTGCGGCCCACGCCCCGCGGGTCGAAGCCGACCAGGTCGTAGCGCTCGTTCAGCTGCCGGTACTCGTCGGCCGCCTGCGGCAGGATCTCGACGCCGGAGGCGCCGGGTCCGCCGAAGTCGAACAGGAGCGAACCGATGCGGCCGCTCTTGCGCCCGGCCTCCTTGCGGATCAGCGCGACGGGGATCGTCGCGGCCTCGGGCTTCGCGTGGTCGAGCGGGACCCTCACCGTGGCGCAGCGCCACTCGTCGCCGGGCTTCGGACCGCTCCCGGTGGCCTCGCAGGGCTTCCAGTCGGGGCGCTGGCCGGTGAGGGAGGCCGGGAGCGCGGGCGGGGCGGAGTCCGGGGCGGAGGCCGAGGGCGCGGCGCCGGTGGTCCCCGCCGTGGCGGAGGGCCCGGGGGGCCCGGCCTCCGTGCTCGTGCATCCCGCGACCAGCACCCCCGTCACGGCCAGCACGGTCATGCGTACGCGTATGGACATGTGTTCCCCCAGGCTCCCGGCAAGGCGGCCATCCTAGGGGGCGTCCCGGAGGGCGTTTCAGGGGCGCCGGGCGTCCTACTTGCAGACGGTCCCGGAGGCCGGCACCTTGCCGTCCAGGAGATAGGCGTCGACCGCCTTCTTCACGCACTTGTCGCCGCTGTTGTACGAGCCGTGGCCCTCGCCCTCGTACGTCAGCTCCACGCCGACGCCCTTGCCGAGCGCGTTCACCATCGCCCGCGCGCCCTCGTACGGGGTGGCCGGGTCGCCGGTGTTGCCGACGACCAGGATCGGCGCCGCGCCGGGCGCGGACACGTCCAGGTGCTCCCAGGCGCCGGGCACCGGCCACTGCGCGCAGCTCGCGAGCGCCCAGCCCATGAAGTCGCCGAAGACGGGCGACGCCTCCCGGAACTGGGGGAGCCGCTCCTTCGCCTGGCCGAGGGTGTAGCGCTCCTTGAAGTCCACGCAGTTGATGGCGGCGTTGGCGGCCTGGATGTTGCTGTAGGAGCCGTTCTGGCTCCGTCCGTTCATCGCGTCGGAGAGCGACAGGAGCAGCGCGCCGTCGCCGCCGTCGGCGGCGTCGAGCCCCTGCTCCAGATAGGTCCAGTAGTCCTTCGAGTACAGCGACTGCGCGATGCCGTTGGTCGCCTGCGTCTGGGTGAGCTCCCGGTCGCCGATGCCGGGGATCGGGTTCTTGTCCAGCGACGCCAGGAGGTCCGTGACGAAGGACTCGATCTCGGCGACGGTCGTGCCGGGCAGCGTGCACTCGTCGCCGCGGTCGACGCAGTCCTGGGCGAAGTTGTCCAGCGCGAGCTGGAAGCCCTTCGCCTGGCCGAGGGCGCCGTCCTCGACGCCCGCGTCCGGGTCGACGACGGCGTCGAAGACGGCCCGGCCGACGTTCCCGGGGAACAGATGGGCGTACACGCCGCCGAGCTCGGTGCCGTACGAGATGCCGAAGTAGTGGAGCTTGTCGTCACCGAGGACCTGGCGCATCAGATCCATGTCGCGGGCCGCGTTCTCCGTCCCGACGTACGGCAGGGCGGTGCCCGAGTCCTTCTCGCAGCCGGTCGCGTACTTCTTCTGCGCGTCCGAGAGCGTCCGCTCCTCGGCCTCGTCGTCGGGCGTGAAGTCCAGGGAGTAGTAGGCGTCGAGCTCCTTGTCGGTGGC
Source organism: Streptomyces sp. NPDC059534 (assembly GCF_042743475.1). Classification (NCBI taxonomy): domain Bacteria; kingdom Bacillati; phylum Actinomycetota; class Actinomycetes; order Kitasatosporales; family Streptomycetaceae; genus Streptomyces; species Streptomyces sp. NPDC059534. Next base: position 199,931 of record NZ_JBHWAQ010000009.1, on the reverse strand, counting down.
GCACTCCACCGGATCGCTGCGGCCCACCCCGCGCGGGTCGAAGGACACCAGGTCGTAGCGGGTGCGCAGGGTCTCGTAGTCGGCGGCGAAGCCCGGCAGCGCGGTGATCCCGGAGCCGCCGGGGCCGCCGAAGTTGAAGACGAGCGAGCCGATCCGGCGGGAGCTGTCCTTCGCCCTGGCCCGGATGAGGGCGAGTTCGATGGTCTCGCCGTCCGGCACCGCCCAGTCCAGCGGCGTCTGCAGGAAGGAGCACTCCCAGGCCGCGCCGCCGGGGAGTGGGGAGGGCGCCGGCCCGCCGCCCTCGGCCGGGGACGGCGGCGGGCAGGGCGCCCAGGACAGCTTCTGCGCCGCCAGCGCCGAGAGCCCCGAGCCGCTCGGCTTCGTCGGCTCCGCCGTGTCGTCTCCCCCGTCCGAGCACCCGGCGGCGAGCAGCACGGTGGTGGCGGTGAGCAGTGCGGCGCGCTGGGCGACGGAGATCGGCATACGCCCATGGTGGGCCGCCGCCCGCGTGCCCGCGCGGGACGGAGGTCCATGCGGGTGGCCGCGGCCCGGCGCCCGTCCCGCCGGCCGGCAGGACGCCTTAGAGCGCCTCGCGTTTCGTCAGCCAGTTGAAGCAGATCCAGCCCGGCAGGACCGGGAGCCACAGCGTGAGCAGGCGGTACAGGAGCACGGCCGGGGTCGCGACGTCGATGGGGAGGCCCACCGCCAGCAGACCGACGGTGAGCGCGCCCTCGACGGCGCCGACACCGCCGGGCGTCGGCGCCGCCGAGCCGAGCGCGTTGCCCGCGAGGAAGACGACCGCGACGCTCGCGTAGCTGATCGACTGGTGTCCGTGGCCGAAGGCCCGGATCGAGGCGTCCAGGCAGAGCACGAACGCGCCGGTGAGCAGCAGCATCCCGCTGATGCCGGTCAGCAGCTTCATCGGCCGCTGGAGCACGTCCAGCATGCGCGGCACCACACCCGCGAAGAGCGACCGCAGGCGGGTGGAGACGAACTTGCGCATGAACGGGATCGCCGTCACGACGAGCACGAGGACCGCGACCGTGAGCAGACCGGCGATGACCGTCCTCGACGGGGTGAAGGACTGCGACTTCTCCGTCCCCGTCAGATAGCCGAAGGACAGCAGCAGCAGGATGTGCGCGCCGAGCCCGAAGAGCTGCGAGGCGCCGACGCTCGCGACCGCGAGCCCCGGCCGTACCCCCGCCCGCTGGAGGAAGCGGGTGTTCAGGGCGACACCGCCGACCGCCGCCGGAGCGACGATCTTCACGAACGAGCCGGCGACCTGCGCCACCACCGTCCGCCAGAAGCCGACCCGCTCCGGCACGAAGCCGAGCAGGCTCATCGCCGCCGCCACATAGCTGAGCGCCGAGAACAGCACCGCGGCCGCCACCCACCGCCAGTCCGCCTGACTGACCGTCGACAGCGGGGTCCGGGCGATCTGCGACAGCAGGAAGTACGCGGCGACCGCGCCCGCGATCAGACTGACCAGGGTCCGCGGCTTGATCCGCTCCAGACGGACCGGCTCCACCGGCGCCTGCGGGCGGATCAGCAGCACCTGCTGCCGGATCTGGGCCAGCAGGTCCTCCTCGCGGGCCTCGTCGAGCGCCGTGTCGAGGGCCCGCTTCTCGGCCTTCTTGTCCGCCTTCTTCTCGGCCTTCGTCTCGGCCCGCACGTCCTTCAGGTCGTCCGGGGCCGCGGCGGCCGCCTTCGCGAGCTCCCGCTCGTGCTTGGCCGCCTCGGACGCCGCGAGCACGGCCTCCCGCTCCCGGGCCGACCGCTCGCGGGCCATTCTCCGCAGCGTCGCGCGCGTGGAGCGGCTCAGCGCGATCGGCTGGAGCAGCGGCAGACAGTCGGCGACGGCGTCCGGGCCGAGCACCTCGACGGCCGCGGCGACCGCCCGCTCCGCCCCGACGCGCAGACCGAGGGTGGTGAGCAGCTGGGCGATGTCCATCCGCAGGATCAGATCGCCGGCGGCGATCTCGCCGCCCCGCAGATCGGTGAGGATCACCCTGCCGGAACGATCCACCAGAATCGCGTCACCCGTCAGCCTGCGGTGGGCGATCCGGCGCGACTGCAGCGCCCGTACCTGCCGGAAGGTGCTGCGGACCAGCTCGTCGGTGACCTCGTCGTCGTCCAGCGAGTCCAGGCTCCGGCCGCCGATGTGCTCGTACACGAGCATCACGGCGTCCGGTCCGAGCTCGGAGGTGGCGATCAGCTTCGGCGCGTTCGCCCCGGCGGCGATCGCCGCGTACGCGAGGAGCGCCTCCTGCTCCAGCGCCTGGCGCAGCGAGACGATCGACCGGCGGGTGGTGATCGTCCGCAGGGTGATCCGCCGCCACGCGCGGTAGAAGAAGCCGTGCGCCTGCTGCTCGCGGTCGACGACGGTGACGTCGAGCGGCGGGCCGTCCTCCAGGGTCACGATGTAGCGGCGGCCGCGGTCGCCGCTGTCCGCCGCGTCGGCCACGTCCTCGGCGCGCAGCGCCGTCACCGGCCGGAAGCCGACCCGGCGCAGCCCCGCGAGGAGGGTCTGCCCGGTGGGCCGGACGTTGGGGGAGCCGACCGCGTAGAGCGTGCCGTAGGCCACGGTCCAGCCGATGAGGACGGTCAGGATGATCGACAGGGCGGTGGTGTAGCCGGCCACCAGCATGGTGAAGGCGTCGAGCAGCAGCACCGCCCAGAGCGACACCCGCCAGCGGGGCCTGCGGGCCATGCCGACGGCGGTCATGTACGCGATGACCGGGGCGAGGTAGTTGTGCACCGGGTCGGTGAGCCCGCCGCCGGACTGCGGCTGGGTCAGCGCGTCCTGGATGGTGCCGGGCGCGGCCTGGGCGACCCAGAGGTCGGTGGCGAGGGTGACGCCGTGCGCGAGGACGGCGGCGAGGACGCCGTCGGCGATGCGCAGTCCGTCGCGTTTGATCAGCCGCTCGATGGCGAAGGCGACCGGGACGAGCAGGACGGCGATGGAGGAGACGAGACCGGCGATCTTGACGAAGACGTCGGGGGCGCCGACGGCGCCCTTGTTGATGTCCTCCTCGAGACCCGAGGTCGTGGCGTGGGCGAACGCCGCGATGGCGATGACCAGACCGATGGCGAGCAGGCCGATGAGCAGCCGCATCAGGTCGGACGGCCGGTGCACGCGGGCGGCGAGCAGCGGCTCGTCGCCGGAGACCCGCTCGGGCACGTCGGCCTCGCCCTCTCCAGGAGGCTGCGTGTCCTGCCCCATCACCATGTCCGTCTCTGCCCGCGCGTCTTCTCGATCACGTTCTTGTTCTCGTACTTGTCGCTCTTGATCTCGTATCACCAGTCACCGCCCGGACGATGGTGGCACGAAGAGCCCGCGTGCGGAGGCATCAGGGCCATGTCGGTGGGGTGAGGCAGGATGGGGCGGATGAGCATGGAGGAACCCGTGGGGGAGACCGGAGAACTGCCCGAGTACGCGGAGCGGGTGCTCGACGTCGCCGACGGGATCCCGCCCGGCCGGGTCATGACCTACGGCGACGTGGCCGAATGGCTGGGCGAGGGCGGGCCGCGGCAGGTGGGCCGGGTGATGGCCCTGTACGGCGGTGCGGCGCCGTGGTGGCGCGTGGTCCGGGCGGACGGCACGCTCCTCCCCGGCCACGAGCTGCGGGCCCTCGGCCACTACCGCGACGAGGGCACCCCGCTGCGCGCCGCGGGCCCCGCGACCGAGGGGCACGTGCCCCGCGTCGACATGCGGCGGGCACGCTGGGACGGCACCGCGGACCCGGACTCCGGGGACGGCGGCGGCAGCGGCGGGGGTGCCGGAACTCACACCTGAGGGCGCGGGCCCGGAACGCGCGGGCGGGACGTCCCCGCCGGGGTGGACGCGGTCCGGAGTACGGCTCGTCGGCGGCGCGCTTCGCGTAACGTCGACGTTCGCGTCTCCCGAGGCGGCGGCCACGGCACACGGCCGCCTCACCCGCACCACCACACCCACCAGGACCGGCGATCCACGTGAGCACCTCCTCCACCACCCGGCGTACGCCGCCGCACCAGGGACAGCCGTACCCGGGTTCGGGACGGCAGCGGACCCCGGGCGCGTACCGACTGGTGCGCACCACACCGGCCCCGCAGGATCCCCCTCAGCTGGACGCAGTGCAGCGGGAAGTGGTTGACCACCGGAGCGGACCGCTCCTCGTCCTCGCCGGACCCGGCACCGGCAAGACGACGACACTGGTCGAGGCGGTCGCCGCCCGCATGGAGAACGGCGCCGACCCCGAACGCCTCCTCGTCCTCACCTTCAGCCGCAAGGCCGCCGTCGAACTCCGCGACCGGATGGCCGCCCGGCTCGGCGGCCGCCGCCCGCCGCAGGCCACCACCTTCCACTCGTACTGCTACGCCCTGATCCGCGCCCACCAGGACGCCGAACTCTTCGCCGAACCGCTCCGGCTGCTCTCCGGACCCGAGCAGGACCTCGCCGTACGCGAACTGCTCGCCGGCCAGATCGACCTGGAGAGGGCGGGCCTCGGCCGGGTCGGCTGGCCCGACGAACTGCGCGCCTGCCTCACCACCCGCGGCTTCGCCGACGAGGTCAGGGCCGTCCTCGCCCGCTCCCGCGAGCTGGGCCTCGGCCCCGACGCCCTGGCCCGCTTCGCGGACCGGGTCGGCCGCCCCGACTGGAAGGCGGCCGCCGGCTTCCTCGCCGAGTACCTCGACGTCCTCGACCTCCAGGGCGTCCTCGACTACACGGAGCTCGTCCACCGGGCCGTCCTGCTCGCCGGACAGGTCACCCTCCCCGCGTACGACGCCGTGTACGTCGACGAGTACCAGGACACCGACCCGGCGCAGGTCCGGCTGCTGCACCGGCTCACCGGCGGCGGCCGCGGCACCGTCGTCGCCTTCGGCGACCCCGACCAGTCCATCTACGCCTTCCGCGGCGCCGACGTGAACGGCATCCTCGACTTCCCGGCCGCCTTCGGCGGCGCGGACGTCCGCGTCCTGCGCGCCTCCCGCCGCTCGGGAGCCGGCCTCCTCGGCGCGACCCGGCAGCTCGCCCAGCGGATGCCGATGCCCCGGCTCCCCGCCGACAAGGTCCGCGCCCACCGCGACCTCGCGCCGGTACGGGACGGCGGCCACGCCGAGGCGTACACCTACCCCACCGCCTCGGCCGAGGCCGAGAACATCGCCGACCTCCTCCGCCGCGCCCACCTGGAGGACGGCCTCCCCTGGCAGGACATGGCCGTCCTCACCCGCGCCGCCGCCACCCTCCCCTCGCTCCGCCGCGCCCTCACCTCCGCCGGCGTCCCCGTCGAGACGGACGCGGCGGACACCCCCCTCCGCCACGAACCGGCAGTGGCCCCCCTCCTCCTCGCCCTCAGAGCGGTAGCGGGCCCCGTTGCGGGCACCCGTTCCGCAGGGGCGGAACGGGTGGGCACAACCCACGACGGCGCCGCACCGTCGGCGCTTCCTTCGGACCCCGCACCGTCGGCGCAGCCGGACACCGCCGACTGGCTGGCCACCGACACCGCCCTGGAACTGCTCGCCTCCCCCCTGGCGGGAGTGGACCCCGCCGACCTCCGAAGGCTCGGCCGCGCCCTCCGCGACGAGGAACGCGCCGCCGGGAACAAGGTCCCGCCCCCCTCCGACGTCCTCCTCGCCCGCGCGCTCGCGGAGCCCGAGCGACTGGTCGCGCACGATCCCGCGTACGCGCGCGGCGCGAAGCGGCTCGGCGACCTGCTCCGGCAGACCCGTACGCTCCTCGCCGCAGGCGGCACCGCCGAGGAGGCCCTCTGGGTGCTCTGGAACGGCACCCCCTGGCCCGGCCGCCTGGAGCGCGCCGCCCTGCGCGGCGGCCCCGCGGGGCGCAACGCCGACCGCGACCTGGACGCCGTGTGCGCGCTGTTCGAGACCGCCGCCCGCGCCGAGGAACGCGTCGGCGGCCGGGGTGTCCTGAACTTCCTGGAGGAGCTCGACGCCCAGGACATCGCCGCCGACACCCTCACCCGCCGGCACACCCGCCCGGACGCCGTCCGCCTGATGACCGCCCACCGTTCCAAGGGCCTCGAATGGAGCTTCGTAGTCGTCGCCGGCCTGCAGGAGAGGCTCTGGCCCGACCTGCGCCGCCGCGGCTCCCTCCTCGAAGCGGACCGCATCGGCCGCGACGGCCTCGCCGAACCGCTCACCCCCGGCGCCCTCCTCGCCGAGGAGCGCCGCCTCTTCTACGTGGCCGCCACGCGCGCGCGTGACCGGCTCGTCGTCACCGCGGTGAAGGCCGCCGCCGAGGACGGCGACCAGCCGTCCCGCTTCCTCACCGAGCTCGGCGCCGAGCCGAAGGACGTCCCCGGCCGCCCCCGCCGCCCCCTCGCGGTCTCCGCCCTTGTCGCCGAACTGCGGGCCACCACCGTCGACCCGGACGCCTCGCCCGCCCTGCGGGACGCGGCGGCCGACCGGCTCGCCGAACTCGCCGCGCTCACCGACGAGGACGGCCAGCCCCTGGTCCCGGCCGCGCACCCGGAGCGCTGGTGGGGCCTGCTGGAGCCGACGCACAGCACGGCGCCGCTGCGCGAGCGCGACCGGCCCGTGGCGCTCTCGCCGAGCTCCCTGGAGAACCTGGCCGCCACCTGCTCCCTCCAGTGGTTCCTGGGCCGCGAGGTCAAGGCGGCGGCCCCGGCCACCGCCGCCCAGGGCTTCGGCAACGTCGTCCACGTCCTCGCCGACGAGGTCGCCTCCGGCCGTACCCCCGCCGACCTCGACGTCCTCATGGCCCGTCTCGACTCCGTCTGGGACGCCCTCGCCTTCGACGCGCCCTGGAAATCGGCGCAGGAGAAGGGCCACGCGCGCGTGGCCCTGGAACGCTTCCTGCGCTGGCACGTCATGGACCGCGGCGGCCGCACCCCGGCCGCCTCCGAGCACGGCTTCGACGTGACCCTGGAGGCGGGCGACTACGAGGTCCGCATCCGCGGCTCCATGGACCGGGTGGAGACCGACGAGCAGGGGCGCGCGTACGTCGTCGACTTCAAGACCGGCAAGTCGGCCCCCACCCGCGACGAGGTAGCCCACCACCCGCAGCTCGCCGTCTACCAGCTCGCGGTCAGGGAGGGCGCGCTCGACGAGGTCCTCGACGGCCGGCGTCCCGAGCCCGGCGGCGCCGAACTCGTCCAGCTGCGGCAGAGCGCCCCGCAGAAGGAGGGCGGCGACGCCCTGCCGAAGGTGCAGGGGCAACAGCCCCTGGCGGGGGAGTGGGTCGGCCGACTGCTGGCCGACGCGGCGGGCCGGGTCCTCGACGAGCGGTTCACCCCCAGCACCGGCCAGCACTGCACGACCTGCGCCTTCCGGGCCTCGTGCAGCGCCCAGCCGGAGGGCCGCCAGGTCGTCGACTGACACCCGCCCGGTGCCGTGTGCGAAGGGTCACGTCCCTCTCCGTACATCCTTTGTTCGACCTCGCCCGTCATTGTCCTCGCGACGTCCGCGTAAAGGCGTCGTGAAGACGAGCTGTGAAAACCGCCGTGCGAAACGGCTGTGAGGAGTACGCGCATGAGGGCCAACAGGAAGCTCTGGGCTGCGGCGACGGTCTGTGTGGCCGTGGTCGTGGGTGCCACGGGCTGTTCCAAGGGCGAGGACAAGGCCGCCGACCCCTTCGCGGGACTCACCGCCGACGCCATCGCCGACAAGGCGGTCGAGACCACCAAGGCGGCCACCGCCTTCCGCATGAACGGCACGGGCAAGACCGACGGCGAGGAGATGACCGTCGAGTTCTCCGTCGACAACAAGGGCAACTGCAAGGGCTCGATGCAGGCACCCAAGGGCGGCAAGGCCGAGATCGTCGGCACCGGCGGCACCAGCTACATGAAGGGCGACGACGCCTTCTGGAAGTCCACCGGCGGTGACGAGGGCTCCTCCGCGGAGGAGTCCGGCGCCATGAGCGCGCTCCTCAAGGGCCGCTGGATGAAGATGCCGAACGAGAGCGGCGCGGGCGAGGGCGGCCCCGGCGCGTTCTGCGACCTGAAGCAGATCGTCAAGGACATGGACGAGCAGACGCCGCGCAAGGGCATGACGCGCGAGGCCGACGCCGACGTCGACGGCAAGCCCGTCGCCGTGCTCAGCAAGAAGGACAAGGGCGAGACCGCGACCTTCTACGTGGCCAAGGACTCCGCCAAGCCGTACATCCTCCGTGTCGTGACGACCGGTGGCGACGACCCCGGCACCGTCGACCTGAGCGACTTCGACAAGCCGGTCACCGTCACCGCCCCGCCGGCCGACCAGACCGTGGACATGGCGGAGCTCATGAAGGGCGCCTCCTGAAGTAGCGGGCACGCGTGCGCGGGGCGACGCTGGTGTGACGGCCCGGGGGAATCAGCGAGGAGGCTCGCATGACGTCCCACTCCCACCGAAGGCTCCGTGCCGCGGCCGTCGTCTGCGCGGTCGCCGCCGTCGCGGGCCCCGCGCCGGCGGCGGCCTGGGCGGCGGCCGACGGCCCGTCGCGCGCCGTCGCCGTGGCACCCTCCCCGGACCCCTTCACCGGGCTCTCCGCCGACGAGATCGCCGAACGGGCCGTCACCGCGACCCAGTCGGCGACCTCGCTCCGCATGACCGGCCGGGTGTCGACGGACGGTCAGCCGATCGACATCGACTTCGCCGTCGACGACCACGACGAGTGCACCGGCCGGATGAGGATCGAGGGCGGCACCGCCGAACTCCGCAAGGCCGACGACGTCACCTACATGAAGGGCGACGAGGCGTTCTGGCGGGCGTCCATGACCTCCCAGGGCATGTCCGAGCCGCAGATCGCCGCCACCATCGAGCTGATCAAGGACCGCTGGCTGAAGATCGCCGCCGGGCAGGCCGGCAGCGAGGACCTCGGCAGTGTCTGCGACCTGAAGTCGCTCCTCGCCGACCTCGGCAAGGACAAGGCGGAGCGCAGCGGGCTGACCCGGGGGCCGGACGCCGAGATCGCCGGCACCCCCGTCGCCACCCTGGTGAAGAAGGACGGCGCCGAGACCACCACCGTGTCCGTCTCCCAGGAGGGCAAGCCGTACATCCTGAAGATGGTCAAGGCCGGCGGCGAGGAACCCGGCGCGCTGCTCCTCTCCGACTACGACAAGCCCGTCCGCGTGGTCGTCCCGCCCGCCGACGAGACGGTGGACCTGTCGAAGCTCGACCAGGGCTCGCCCGCGTAGCGGGTGCCCTGGCGATCGGGCCGGGCTCGCCGCCCGGCACCGCGCCCCCGGAACCCCAGGTGAGAGCGGTACGGGGTGGGATTGTCGGTCGGCCCCGTTAGCCTCTTTGGGGTGACCGCACGCATCACCGACCCCGAGCAGCTCAAAGAGCTCCTCGGCATCCCGTTCACCCCGGAGCAGACGGCCTGCATCACCGCGCCGCTCGCCCCGCAGGTCGTCGTGGCCGGAGCCGGCTCCGGCAAGACGACGGTGATGGCCGCCCGGGTGGTCTGGCTGGTCGGCACGGGCCAGGTCGCCCCCGAGCAGGTCCTCGGCCTCACCTTCACCAACAAGGCCGCCGGCGAGCTCGCCGAGCGCGTCCGCACCGCCCTCGTCCGCGCCGGCGTCACCGACCCCGACGTCATCGACCCGGACGATCCGCCCGGCGAGCCCCGCATCTCCACGTACCACGCCTTCGCCGGACAGCTCCTCACCGACCACGGCCTGCGCATCGGCCTGGAGCCCACCTCCCGGCTCCTCGCCGACGCCACCCGCTACCAGCTCGCCGCGCGCGTCCTGCGCGAGGCCCCCGGCCCCTACCCGGCGCTCACCCGGTCCTTCCCGACCCTCATCACCGACCTCCTGGCCCTCGACGCCGAGCTGGCCGAGCACCTCGTACGGCCCGAGCGGCTCGACGCGTACGACGCCGAGCTGCTCGACGCCCTCGCCGGCGCCCGGCTCAGCAACGCCGAGCTGCGCAAGGTCCCCGAGGCCGCCGCCGCCCGCCGCGAGCTGCTCGACCTGGTCGTCCGCTACCGCGCCGCCAAGCGCTCCCGCGACCTGCTCGACTTCGGCGACCAGATCGCGCGCTCCGCCGAGCTCGCCACCACCCGGCCCGAGGTCGGCGAGATCCTGCGCGAGGAGTTCCGGGTCGTCCTCCTCGACGAGTACCAGGACACCTCCGTCGCCCAGCGCCTCCTCCTCTCCGGACTCTTCGGCCAGGGCACCGGACACGCCGTGACCGCCGTCGGCGACCCCTGCCAGGCCATCTACGGCTGGCGCGGCGCGTCCGTCGCCAACCTCGACGACTTCCCCGAGCACTTCCCGCACGCGGACGGCCGCCCCGCCGACCGCTTCTCCCTCTCCGAGAACCGGCGCAGCGGCGGCCGCCTCCTCGAACTCGCCAACGGCCTCGCCGCCCCGCTGCGCGCCATGCACGCGGGCGTGGAGGCCCTGCGGCCCGCGCCGGGAGCCGAGCGGGACGGCAGCGTGCGGATCGCGCTCCTCCCCACCCACGCCGAGGAGATCGACTGGCTGGCCGACTCCCTCGCCCACCTCGTCCGCACCGGCCGCGAGCCCGGCGAGATGGCCGTCCTGTGCCGGACGGCCACCGACTTCCCCGCCCTCCACGCGGCCCTCGTCGCCCGTGACGTCCCCGTCGAGGTCGTCGGCCTCTCCGGCCTCCTCCACCTGCCCGAGATCGCCGACCTCGTCGCCGTCTGCGAGGTCCTCCAGGACCCCGGGGCCAACGCCGCCCTGGTCCGGCTCCTCACCGGCCCCCGCTGGCGCATCGGCCCCCGCGACCTCGCCCTCCTCGGCCGCCGCGCCCGCCTCCTGGTCCACCGGGGCGGCGACGATCCGGACCCCGAGCAGCGTCTCGCCGCCGCCGTCGAGGGCGTGGACCCGGCCGAGGTCGTCTCCCTCGCCGACGCGCTCGACACCTTCCTCGGCTCCGGCGGAACCGAGGAAGACGGCCTGGCCTTCTCCGCCGAGGCCCGGGTCCGCTTCGCGCGCCTCGCCACCGAGCTGCGCGCCCTGCGCACCTCGCTCGCCGACCCCCTCATGGACGTCCTGCACCGGGTCCTCAACGCGACCGGCCTGGAGGTCGAGCTCTCCGCCTCCCCGCACGCGCTGGCCGCCCGCCGCCGCGAGACCCTCGGCCACTTCCTCGACATCGCCGCGGGCTTCGCCTCCCTCGACGGCGAGGCCAGCCTGCTCGCCTTCCTCGGCTTCCTGCGCACGGCCGTCCAGTTCGAGAAGGGCCTCGACAGCGCCCTCCCGGGCGGCGAGAACACCGTCAAGGTCCTCACCGCCCACAAGTCCAAGGGCCTGGAGTGGGACGTCGTCGCCGTCCCCGGTCTCGTCGCCGGCCAGTTCCCCAGCGCGCGGGCCCGCGAGTCCTGGACCTCCCAGCCCCAGGTCCTCCCGCACGCGCTGCGCGGCGACGCGCCCACCCTGCCGACGATCGACACCTGGGACGCCACCTCCCTCACGTCCTTCAAGAACGCCATGCGGGACCACCAGCACACCGAGGAGCTCCGCCTCGGCTACGTGACCTTCACCCGCCCCCGCTCGCTCCTCCTCGGCTCCGCCCACTGGTGGGGCCCCGCCCAGAAGAAGCCCCGCGGCCCCTCGGACTTCCTCCGGGCGCTGTACGACCACTGCGCGGCCGGCCACGGCGACATCGAGTCCTGGGCCGACGAACCGGCCCCCGACGACCGGAACCCGTCCCTCGCGGAGACGGACCAGGACCGGCCCTGGCCCCTGCCGCTGGACGAGGAGTCGTTCCGCCGCCGCAGGCAGGCGGCGGAGGCCGTGTCCGCCCGGCTGCGGACCATCGCCCCGCAGGGCGACGGGAGCACCCCCGGAGGGAGCCCGGGGGAGCGCCGGCACACCCCCGCGAGCGCGGCGCCCGCCCCCCGGGGTCCGCACCCCGAGGACCTCTGGCCCGAGGAGGAGGAACCCGTCTGGGACGACGAGGAGACCCTCCCCGAGGACACCCACGCCGACGCCGTCCCCGCCCCCAGGGAGCCCGAGGCCCCGCCCTCGGAGCCGTACGGCGGGCAGCTCGCCCCCGAGGACGCGCGGACCGTCGCGTCCTGGGACCGCGACCTGACCTCCCTCACCGCCGAGCTCCGCCGTGCCCGCGCGACGACCCGCGACGTCGTCCTCCCCGCGTACCTCTCCGCCTCCCAGGTGCTCCGGCTCGCCGCCGACCCGGACGGCTTCGCCCAGGAGCTGGCCCGGCCCATGCCCACGGCTCCGCAGCCCGCCGCCCGCCGGGGCACCCGCTTCCACGCGTGGGTGGAGTCCCGGTTCGAGGAGCTGCCGCTGCCGTTCCTCGGCCCCGAGGAGTTGCCCGGCGGGGAGGACTTCGCCGGGGAACCGGAGATCCTCGACGAGCGGGACCTGGAGACCCTCAAGGAGGCGTTCGCCCGCACGCCGTACGCCCGGCGCACCCCGTACCGCGTCGAGGTCCCCGTGCACCTCTCCCTCGCGGGCCGGGTCGTCCGGGGCAGGATCGACGCCGTCTACCGGGACCCGGACACCGGCGCGTACGAGATCGTCGACTGGAAGACCAGTCATCAGAGGACCGCCGACCCGCTCCAGCTGGCGATCTACCGGCTCGCCTGGGCCGAGCAGCACGGCCTCGCGCCCGAGGACGTCGCCGCCGCCTTCGTCTACGTCCGAACGGGTGAGGTGGCCCGCCCCGCCCGCCTGCCGGGCCGGGCCGGGCTCGAAGCCATCCTGCTTGGCGGAGCACCCCCGGACGCCGGATAGGCTCGGAGGCATGAGCGAGACCCCGGACAGCGCCGTCCACGCCGTACGCACGTACATCGAGCAGCACCGTGACGCCTTCCTCGGCGACCTCGCCGAGTGGCTGCGCATCCCCTCGGTGTCGGCGCAGCCGGACCGGGCCGGGGACGTCCGGCGCAGCGCCGAGTGGCTCGCCGCCAAGCTCACGGAGACCGGCTTCACCACCGTCGAGGTGTGGGAGACCGACGGCGCCCCGGCGGTCTTCGCCGAGTGGCCCTCGGAGGACCCCGGAGCCCCGACCGTCCTCGTCTACGGCCACCACGACGTCCAGCCCGCCGCCCGCGAGGACGGCTGGCACACGGACCCCTTCGAGCCGACCGTGGTCGACGGCCGGATGTACGCGCGCGGGGCGGCCGACGACAAGGGCCAGGTGTTCTTCCACACACTCGGCGTCCGCGCCCACCTCGCCGCCACCGGCCGCACGGCGCCCGCCGTCCACCTCAAGCTGCTCGTCGAGGGCGAGGAGGAGTCGGGTTCCCCGCACTTCCGCGCCCTGGTCGAGTCCCGCGCCGCGCGCCTCGCCGCCGACGCCGTGATCGTCTCCGACACCGGCATGTGGTCCGAGACGACCCCCACCGTGTGCACCGGCATGCGCGGGGTCGCCGACTGCGAGATCGCGCTGTACGGCCCCGACCAGGACATCCACTCCGGCTCCTTCGGCGGCGCCGTGCCGAACCCGGCCACCGTCGCGGGCCGGATCGTCGCCGCCCTCCACGACGCCGACGAGCACGTGGCGATCCCCGGCTTCTACGACGGGGTGACCGAACTCACCGACGCCGAGCGCGCCCTCGTCGCCGAGCTGCCCTTCGACGAGGCGGCCTGGCTCCGTACGGCGAAGTCGCACGGCACCCTCGGCGAGGCCGGCTTCTCCACCCTGGAGCGGGTCTGGGCCCGGCCCACCGCCGAGGTCAACGGCATCGGCGGCGGCTACCAGGGCCCCGGCGGCAAGACGATCGTCCCCTCCTCGGCCCAGCTGAAGCTGTCCTTCCGGCTCGTCGCGGGCCAGGACCCGGACAAGATCGAGCTCGCCGTCCGGGAGTGGCTCGCCGGACTCGTCCCGGCCGGCGTCCGGTACGAGATCGTCTTCGGCGCCCCGACCCGCCCGTGCCTCACGCCCCTCGGCCACCCCGCCCTCAAGGCGGTCGCCGGGGCCATGAGCCGGGCCTTCGACGGCGCCAAGGTCCGCTACACCCGCGAGGGCGGCTCCGGACCGGCCGCCGACCTCCAGGACGTCCTGGAGGCGCCCGTGCTGTTCCTCGGCATCTCCGTCCCGTCCGACGGCTGGCACGCCCCCAACGAGAAGATCGAGCTCGATCTCCTCATGAAGGGCGTCGAGACGACCGCTCATCTGTGGGGCGACCTGCCCGCCGCCCTGGGGCCCGCCTGACGGTTCCCGCCGGGTCCGGGCCGCCCGGCACGCACGCCCCGGCCCGATCCGACGTGAATCGCCAGACAAGCCCTCGTCGCCGAGCGCTGAACCCACACACCGATCCGGGGGAGTAGAAGCACCTGTGAGCACCCTGAAGAACGCGTCCGCGGACCGCCCGATCTCGCTCACCGCGCCGAGCGGCATCGACCGGGCCGCCCACCACCGCCTCGACGAGGCATGGCTCGCGGCCGCCTGGAGCCACCCCAGGACCCGGGTCTTCGTGGTCTCCGGGGGCCAGGTGCTGATCGACGACCGGCCCGACGGCACCACCGAGCTCGTCATGACCCCGGCGTTCGAGGCCCCGGTCACCGAGACCCACCGCTACTTCCTGGGCACGGACGCCGACGGCGTCTCCTACTTCGCCCTCCAGAAGGACTCCCTGCCCGGCCGCATGGACCAGTCCGCCCGCCCCGCCGGGCTGCGCGAGGCCGGGCTGCTGCTGTCGCCGCGCGACGCGGGCCTCATGGTGCACGCGGTCGCCCTGGAGAACTGGCAGCGCCTCCACCGCTTCTGTTCGCGCTGCGGCGAGCGCACGGTCATCGCCGCGGCCGGCCACATCCGCCGCTGCCAGGCATGCGGCGCCGAGCACTACCCGCGTACCGACCCCGCGGTGATCATGCTCGTCACCGACGACCAGGACCGGGCGCTGCTCGGCCGCCAGGTCCACTGGCCCGAGGGCCGCTTCTCCACCCTCGCCGGTTTCGTCGAGCCCGGCGAGTCCATCGAGCAGTCGGTCGTCCGCGAGGTCTTCGAGGAGGCCGGCGTCACGGTCGGCGAGGTCGAGTACATCGCCAGCCAGCCCTGGCCGTTCCCGTCCAGTCTGATGCTGGGGTTCTTCGCCCGCGCCACCTCCGCGGAGATCACCGTGGACGGCGAGGAGATACACGAGGCGCGCTGGTTCTCCCGCGACGACCTGGCCGCCGCCTTCGCGTCGGGCGACGTGGTGCCCCCGTACGGCATCTCGATCGCCTCCCGGCTGATCGAGCGCTGGTACGGCAAGCCGTTGCCCAAGCCCGGTGACGTGGTCTGACACCTCTGGCACGATGCCGGACATGACGCGGGACAGGGCGTACGACGACGAGCGGCTCGCGGTCGCGTACCAGCGGGGCAACCAGATGCCCGAGGCGTCGCTCCGTGACTGGACCAGGCTGATCGGTTCCTTCACGGACCGGCCGGCCCCGGCGATCGTGGAGGTCGGCGCGGGCACCGGCATGTTCTGCGCCGCCATGGCCCGCCGGCTCGCGCCCTCGGCCGTGGTCGGGATCGACCCCTCGGCGGCCATGCTCGCCGAGGCCGTGCGCCACCACGCCGGCCCCGGCGTCCACTACGTGCGGGGCGCCGCGGAGGCCCTGCCCGTCCGCTCCGGCGCGTTCGACCTCGCGCTGCTGTCCCGGATGATCCACCACCTGCCCGACCGTCCCCGCGCGGCCCGCGAACTGGCCCGCGTCCTGCGGCCCGGGGGAGTGGTGGTCGTGCGGACGACCTTCCGCGAGCGCCTGGACGCGCTCGTCTACGACTACTGGCCGCGGCTGCGCGAGCTGGACCGGAAACGCTTCCCGTCGGCGGACGAGATCCGTGAGGACTTCACCGGGGCGGGCTTCACCGTGCTGAAGGTCACGTCGTTCGCCCGCCCGGTCGCCGAGGACCTGCGCACCTACCGCGCGCGGCTGACCGCCCGCCCCCTGGCGAAATTCGGCCGCCTCACCCCCGAGGAGTTCGAGGACGGACTCGACCACCTGGCGGCCGACGCCCGCCGCGAGGGCGCCACCGGGCCGGTGCCCGTCGACGAGCGCTACGACGTGGTGGTCCTGACCGCCCCCTGACCGCCGACCGCCCCGAGTCTCCCCACACGACGAACCCCCGGCCGGGCGGATCGCCGGTCGGGGGTTCGGACGCGCGGTGACTCAGACGCCGATCTTCTGCTTGACCTGCGCGAGCGAGGGGTTCGTCAGCGTCGAACCGTCCGGGAAGAGAACGGTCGGGACGGTCTGGTTGCCGCCGTTGGCCTTCTCGACGAACGCGGCCGAATCAGGGTCCAGCTCGATGTTGACCTCGGTGTACGCGATGCCCTCGCGGTCCATCTGGCTCTTCAGCCGACGGCAGTAGCCGCACCACGTGGTGCTGTACATCGTCACAGTGCCCTGCATGGCGAGGCGCTCCTCTTGTTCGCTGACGGGTGCCGAGAAGGAGAACGTACGCCCCCGCCTCCTCATTCCCGGAATTCGTATGACCGGAGCCCCGGCCTGTGGACGGTCCTCCGCACCGACCCCTCCGGACCTGGCAGCATGGCGGAGTGACAGCAGCAACGCACTCCACTCTCTTCCCGCAGGTCCCGGAGACGGCCGACGCGGTGCTCGACGGGCTCGACCCCGAGCAGCGCGAGGTCGCCCTGGCCCTGACCGGCCCGGTGTGCGTGCTGGCCGGCGCCGGTACGGGCAAGACGCGCGCCATCACCCACCGCATCGCGTACGGGGTCCGGGCGAACGTGCTCCAGCCCTCCAGCGTGCTGGCCGTCACCTTCACCAACCGGGCCGCGGGCGAGATGCGCGGCCGGCTCCGGCAGCTCGGCGCCGGGGGCGTCCAGGCCCGCACCTTCCACTCCGCCGCGCTCCGCCAGCTCCAGTTCTTCTGGCCGAAAGCAGTCGGTGGCGACCTGCCCCGGCTCCTGGAGCGGAAGGTCCAGCTCGTCGCCGAGGCCGCGGCCCGCTGCCGCGTCCGGCTCGACCGCAACGAGCTCAGGGACGTCACCGGCGAGATCGAATGGGCCAAGGTCACCCAGACGGTTCCCGCCGACTATCCCGCCGGCGTCGCCAAGTCCGTCCGGGAAGCCCCCCGCGATCCGGCCGAGATCGGCCAGATCTATGCCATGTACGAACAGCTCAAGCGCGACCGCTCGGTGATCGACTTCGAGGACGTGCTGCTGCTCACCGTCGGCATCCTCCAGGACCGGCACGACATCGCCGACCAGATCCGCCGCCAGTACCAGCACTTCGTCGTGGACGAGTACCAGGACGTCTCCCCGCTCCAGCAGCGGCTGCTCGACCTGTGGCTCGGCGACCGGGACAACCTCTGCGTCGTCGGCGACGCCAGCCAGACCATCTACTCCTTCACCGGCGCCACCCCCGACCACCTGCTGAACTTCCGCACCCGCCACCCGGGCGCCACCGTGGTCAAGCTGGTCCGCGACTACCGCTCCACCCCCCAGGTCGTCCACCTCGCCAACGGACTGCTCAGCCAGGCCCGCGGCCGGGCCGCCGAGCACCGCCTGGAGCTGATCTCCCAGCGCGACCCCGGCCCCGAGCCCGCCTACACGGAGTACGCCGACGAGCCGGCCGAGGCCGAGGGCACCGCCCGCCGCATCCGCGACCTCGTCGCCGCCGGCGTCCCGGCCGGCGAGATCGCCGTCCTCTACCGGATCAACGCCCAGTCCGAGGTGTACGAGCAGGCCCTCGCCGACGCCGGAGTGCCCTACCAGCTCCGCGGCGCCGAGCGCTTCTTCGAGCGCCAGGAGGTACGGGAAGCGGGCATCGCCCTGCGCGGCGCCGCCCGCGCCGGGGGCAACGACTCCCTCCTCGACGACGCCGAGGACCTGCCCGCGCAGGTCAGGGCGGTCCTCTCCACCAAGGGCTGGACCGACCGGCCGCCGGCCGGCTCGGGCGCCGTCCGCGACCGCTGGGAGTCGCTGGCCGCCCTCGTCCGGCTCGCCGAGGACTTCGCCCGCGCCAAGCCCGGGGCCACCCTCTCCGACCTGGTCGCCGAGCTCGACGAGCGGGCCGCCGCCCAGCACGCCCCGACCGTCCAGGGCGTCACCCTCGCCTCGCTGCACGCGGCGAAGGGCCTCGAATGGGACGCCGTCTTCCTGGTCGGCCTCACCGAGGGCATGATGCCGATCACCTACGCCAAGACCGACGAGCAGGTCGAGGAGGAGCGCCGCCTGCTGTACGTCGGCGTCACCCGCGCCCGGTTCCACCTCTCGCTCTCCTGGGCGCTCTCCCGCTCCCCGGGCGGCCGGGCCTCCCGGCGCGCCAGCCGCTTCCTCAAGGGGCTGCGCCCCGGCTCCGGCTCCCTCGGCTCCGCCGCGGCCGCCGGCCGCGGCGGCATCGAGAGGGGCGGCGTCGGCGGGGGCCGGCGCAAGATGCGGGGACCCGTCCTCTGCCGGGTCTGCGGCGCGACCCTCACCGAAGCGGGCGCCATGAAGCTCATGCGCTGCGAGGACTGCCCCTCCGACATGGACGAGGGCCTGTACGAGCGGCTGCGCGACTGGCGCGCCGAGCAGGCGCGGGAACTGGCCCAGCCCGCCTACTGCGTCTTCACCGACAAGACGCTGATGGCCATCGCCGAACGCGTCCCGACCACCGACGGCGAGCTCGCCTCGATCTCCGGCGTCGGCATGCGGAAGCTGGACCGTTTCGGCGCCGATGTCCTGGCCATCTGCGCAGGTGGGGAGGGCGGAGCGGGTGCCGACGAACTCTGAGCGAAACTCGTCGCAAAAATAGTTTGCGCCTGCCCCGTCAAGCGCCATAGGTTCTTAACCACGGAAACAGCGGCTTCTTCGAAGCCCTGTCTTCGTGCTGTACTTGTCCAAATACATATGAGGGTCCGGCTCACACCCGAGCCCTCCGAGACGCCGAGAGGAGGCGATTCCAGTGATCAGCAGCACCATTCAGACCAGCACCGCCAGCTTCGTCAGCAGCGCCAGCTTCGTCGGCATGGCCAAAATGACCGATCCCTCGGTCGTCTCCGCCTGCACCCTCGGCCTCTCCGCCTCGGTTCTCATTGGCACCGGTCTGCCCGTCGCCGGCCTGCCCGTCACCGGTCTCTCCGGTCTCGGCACGGTCGCCGTGGAGCGGCGCAATGAGCGACCGACCAAGGCACTGGAAGCAGGAGCAGCAGGCAAGGCCACGGTTTATGGCTTTGCGGCGACCGGTGCCGGCACCCAGCAGCAGACGACGATGCACCACCACACGATGTGGGCCTTCCGTGGGCTCGAACCCTGGAGTGATCCAGTCTGATCCATGATCAGACCGGCGCCTTCAGGGCCGCGGAACCCCACCCGGGATCCGCGGCCCTTCTGTTTGTCCCCGAACGGGGATGACGGAGCGAAGGGGCCTCGGGACAGAACACCCGGTACCAGCCGAAACCCCGGCCAACAGGCCGGAACGACCAGACGAGGAAAGACCACCGTGCAACTCGAAGCGCACGCCCCGTCCGTACCGCCTTCCGAATCGATCCCCCTGCCCGGCCTCACGGAGGACCCCGCTTTGACCCCCCTCACCGCGCTCACCGCGCTCGACGACGCCATCGAGAACCTCGGCGTCCCCGTCCCGTGTCGCGCCTACGACCCCGAGGTCTTCTTCGCGGAGTCCCCGGCCGACGTCGAGTACGCGAAGTCCCTCTGCCGGACCTGCCCGCTCATGGCGGCCTGCCTGGCCGGTGCCAAGGAGCGCCGCGAGCCCTGGGGTGTCTGGGGTGGCGAGCTCTTCGTCCAGGGCGTGGTCGTCGCCCGCAAGCGGCCCCGTGGCCGTCCGCGCAAGAACCCGGTAGCGGCATGAGTGCCACCGGAACCATCGACCGCCCCCTCACGCACGATCCCCAGAAGCAGGCCCCGATGACCTCTTCCGCAGGCGAGCCGTTCGGCTCCGCGACCCCAGTCTTCTCCCCCGCCGCCGCGCACACCGCGCGTCAGAACAGGACCCGTGAAATGCAACTCATCCCAGAAGCCATGGCTCGTGCCCATATGCACGAGCGACAGCGCGAGGCCGACGCGGAACGCCAGGCCGTGCGCCTGGTCGCCGCCCGGCGCATGCAGCGGCGCGCCGAGCGCGTCTCGCTGCGCGCCCGCCGCGCGCTCGCCATGGCCGTCATGCACTAAGCAGTGACGTCACACCCCTCCAGGGGTGCTGCCGCGGGGGCCGGTCCGAACGGACCGGCCCCCGCGGTGCGTTGCCCGGGCGGCGGCGCCCCGCCGGGGTTATCGTCACGAGGGTGAACGACGCCCGTACACCCGAGGAGCGCCTCGCCTGCGCGCGCTGCGGCAAGACCGCCGACACCCTGCCGCTCACCTGGACCTGTTCGGTGGAGAACGGCCGGCGCACGTACTTCTGCGAGGACTGCGCCCGCGCCAACATCCGCTCGATCGAGGGCCGTCTCGACTCCTCCTGGTGGTGAGCGGCGCGCCGCGTGTGATCGACTGCCGGGATGGCCACCCTGACGGACAGCGTCCTGCGCGCACTCGGACGGTTCAACGCCGCCCACCCGTGGGACCACAACGCCCACTACCACCGGTGGATCCTGCGGCAGCTGCCCTCCCGCCCCGAGCGCGCCCTCGACCTCGGCTGCGGAACGGGCGACCTCGCCCGGCTGCTCGCCACCCGCGCCCGCACCGTGCGCGCGGTCGACGCCGACCCGGCGATCGTCGCCCGCGCCCGCGAGCTGACCGCACCGGCCGCCCGCGTGACCTACGCCGCCGAGGACGCCCTCGCCGCCACCGGGGACGACGGCACCTACGCGGCGGTCACCTGCGTCGCCACCCTCCACCATCTGCCGCTCGCCCCGGCCCTCGAACGGTTCCGGGACCGGCTGGCCCCCGGGGGAACCCTGGTCGTCCTCGGCCTCGCCCGCCCCGAGACCAGCGGCGACCACCTCCTCGGCCTCCTCGCGATCCCGCTGAACGCGGCCACCGGCTGGATCGTGAACCGGGGCCGTCCGGCGCCCCGGCCCGCGGCGATGACCGCCACGACCCGGGACGCCGAGGAGACCTTCGCCGAGATCGCCCTCGCCGCCCGGCGGATCCTCCCCGGCGCCCGGCTGCGCCGACGCCTCTTCTGGCGCTACACCCTCGTCTGGCGCAAGCCCGCCGACGCCGCGGGGCCGCCCTTCGGGCGACGACGGGAAGGTGACGCAGGCCCTAGGCCGGTTCCCCGAAGCCCGGCAGCCACTCCTCCAGTTCGTCGCGGAGCCGGACCGTCGCGTTGAGCTGGCACAGCACTCCGATGGTGCTGAGCGTCACCCGGTGTATCAGCAGGTACGAGGGCGGCAGGTTCAACTGCTTGCCCAACCGGTGGGCGGGGGAGCGGGGGTCGGCGATCCGGGCCGCCTGGGCCCGCATCCAGCCGCGGCTGAACTCGAAGGCATCCGCCTCGGCCGGTTCGATGATCGGCAGCAGGTACTCCAGGACCGCGTCCGGGTCGAGGGCGACGGACTCCTTGACGAAGCCCTCCCCCCGCAGCAGCCCGTAGACGGTCTCGGCGTCACCGGCGAGCGTCATCCGCAGACAGGTGCCGATCGTCTCGGGCAGCCCGCCCGGCAGCCGGTCCACGGTGCCGAAGTCGAGGACTCCGAGCCGCCAGCTCTCCGGCCCCTCGTCCTCGTCGGGGCCCGGCAGCAGCCGGAAGTTCCCCGGGTGCGGGTCGGCGTGCAGCAGCCCCGTGCGGGCGGGGCCGGAGAAGAGGAAGCGGGCCAGCAGCTGGCCCGCCCGGTTCCGCTGGGCCTCCGTGCCGTCCGCGATCACCTCCGCCAGCGGGACACCGTCCATCCACTCGGTGACGAGGACCTGCTCGGCCCGGTGCACCACGGCCGGCACCACCACGCCGGGATCGTCCGCGAACTCCTCCGCGTGCCGCTGCTGGGCCTCCGCCTCCAGGGCGTAGTCCAGCTCCTCGGCGACCCGGTCCCGCATCTCGGCGATCAGCGGCTTGATGTCCATCCCCGGGATCAGCGGGCCGAGGAGCCGGGCGAAGCGGCTCAGCTGCGCCAGGTCCGAGAGGAGCGCCTCCCCGGCTCCCGGGTACTGCACCTTCACCGCGACCTCGCGCCCGTCGTGCCAGACGGCCCGGTGCACCTGACCGATCGAGGCGGCCGCCGCCGGCTTGTCCTCGAACTCCAGGAACAGCTGCCGCCACTCGGCGCCGAGCCGCTCCTCCAGGACGGTGTGCACCGTGCGGGTCGGCATCGGCGGCGCCGCGTCCTGGAGCTTCGTCAGCGCTGCCCGGTAGGGCCCGGCCACCTCCTCCGGAAGGGCCGACTCGAAGACGGACAGTGCCTGCCCGAACTTCATCGCCCCGCCCTTGAGCTCGCCGAGCACCTTGAACAGCTGCTCGGCCGTGCGCTGCTGGAGCTCGCGGGCGACGAGCTCCGCGGATCTCCCGCCGATCCGTTTGCCCAGACCCCAGGTGGCCCGGCCCGCGAAGCCCAGCGGCAACGCGGCCAACTTGGCGGTCCGGGTGACCGCCTTCCGGGGAAGATCAGACATAAGCCCCTCCAAAACCCAGACTGCCGTGCCGCGCAGGGCGGTTACCCCGCCATTGTGTCGTGCGTGTCCGCCGCCGTTGAGGCGCGCTCCCCGTCCGCGCCGCGCGCCGCCCCGCAGGGGCAGGCCGGATGGGGTTCCAGCCGCTCCGCCCGCCACTCCAGCAGCGGTGGCGACGCCTCCCAGCGGGCACCCGTGCTCGCCGGGAGGTCGCCGTCCAGGAAGGCCAGCGCGTGCGCGGCGGCGAGCCCCGCCACGGCCGTCGCCAGGGCCAGGTCACAGGCGGGCAGCCGGTGCGGGGCGCCGGAGCGCCACTGGGCCAGCAGCCGGGGCCAGACCGGCTCCCGGTCGGTCCTGCCCTCCTGGAGGCACCGCGCGCAGGCCGTGCCGCCGGGCAGCACGAGCGGCCCCACGATCCCCGTCGCCTCAAGGACACCCGCGTACAGATGGGGGGTGCCGGTGGAGATCCACGGCTCGGCGGGAAGCGGATCGGGGACGTACGCCCCGAGACCGTCCCTCGGGGTCACCACGACGAGTGAAAGCCCACCGCAGCCGCCCCCGTCACCCCGCCCGCCGGCCCCGAGGTCGCGACCCCCGCCCCCGGCACCCCGCCCGCGGTCGCTCCCGGTCCTCTCGCCCCGTCCGCCCGCCGCCGGGCCGGTGCGGGCCGGAGGTCGTGTCCAGCGGCCGACCAGGCGCCGGGCGGCCGTCGCGCGGCGCTCTCCGACGGCTTCGGCGGGCAGCCCGCCGGGGGCCGTCTCCCAGGGTTCGACGCGGCCGGAGTCCAGCACCTCGACCGTGCCCACGCCGGCCGCGGCGAGCAGGGCCGCCACCGTCGTCCCCACCCGGCCGGCGCCCCGGACCTGGACGCGCAGGGCCCGCCGGGCCGCGAGGGTCCGCATGGCCCGCTCGGGCTCGGGGTGGACCACCGACAGGGAGGCCAGGTCGGCCCGGAGCGGGTCGAGGGCACGGTCCACCGCGCCGGCGGGAGGCCCCGCCCTGCCCGGCCGTCCGTGTGCGGCGTCCGTGAGGAGCTCGGCCGACTCCAGCCGGTGCAGGAGCGCCTCAAGATGTCCGTTCGGCAGGCCGAGCGCCCGCGCCTCGGCCCGGAGGAGCTCGGTCCCGCGGGTGCCGTCGAGCAGCCCGAGCACCGCTCCCGTGTCCGTGCCGACCGGACCGAGGACCACCGCGTGCGCGGGGGTGACCCCGAACTGCACGCACTGGAGACTCCGCCAGGCCCGCCGCAGCGCCGGTTTCACCATCGGATGCATTTCCCGCCCCCGCCCGTGATCGCATTACAAGATCGACATCGGCTCTTTCGCCGTCCCGAGGTGAGAATGCCCCGCTGTCGTGACGGTCGCCGAAAGTTGTCCACAGGTCAGGGGATTAGTCATTCAAATGGGGCGCGCCGGGGTCGGAACGTTCCCGAAACCACTCCGGAGGCGGGACTTCCCGCACCGGCAGCGGGTAACGTCGGGGCCGTGCCCGCCGACCCACAGAGCAGCGTGACCAGCAAGCAGCCCCGCGGTGCGGGGACGAGCGCGGTCGAGGTCCGCAGAAGCCCACGGCGGAGCAGAACCGTGTCGGCGTACCGCGAGGGCGATCGGACCATCGTGCTCATCCCCGCCCGGATGTCGGAGGCCGAGGAGCGGCGCTGGGTCGGCGTGATGCTGGACAAGCTCGCCGCCCAGGAGAGCCGGAGCGTCCTCGGCGACCGCGAGCTGACCGAGCGGGCGCTGCACCTCTCGGAGCAGTACTTCGGGGGCCGGGCCCGTCCCGGGTCCGTCCGCTGGGTGACCAACCAGAACACCCGCTGGGGCTCCTGCACCCCCTCGGAGGGCAGCATCCGGCTCTCCCACCGGCTCCAGGGCATGCCCGAGTACGTCGTCGACTACGTCCTCCTCCACGAGCTGGCCCATCTGCTCGTCCCCGGGCACGGCCCGGAGTTCTGGCGGCTCCTGGAGGCGTATCCCCGCACCGAGCGGGCGCGCGGCTATCTGGAGGGCGTCGTCGCCGCCGCGCGGCTGCCGCACCTCCCGGCCGTCCGCGAGGAGTGACGGCGGCGGCACGCACGCGTGAGCGTGTTTCCCGATTCCGTACCGAAAACGACCCGCCCTGTCTCAATGTCGTGGTCAGCCGTTAGCCTGGCGCGAGCATTCGCCATTCGGGATGGGGGACGGTCGTTACGCATGGCCAGGGAATTCCAACGCGGCCACAAGGCCAAGATCAGTGATCTGACCGCGGGCACCGATCTGTACGTCGGCGTGCAGATCGCGGCGCCCGGATTGACCTTCGACATCAGCTGCTTCGGCCTCGACGCCGACGAGCGGCTGTCGGACGACCGCTACTTCGTCTTCTTCAACCAGCCGAAGACGCCCGAGGAGTCCGTCCAGCTGCTCGGGGCGCAGTCCGGTGACACCGAGTCCTTCCGCGTCACGCTCGACCGCATCCCCGCGAACATCCACAAGCTGTCGTTCACCGCGACGATCGACGGCGCCGGCCAGATGTCCCAGGTCGGCCCCGGCCATCTGCGGATCGTGGCGGGCGGCGAGGAGGTCGCCCGGTACGCGTTCACCGGCGCGGAGTTCTCCACCGAGCGCGCGGTGATGCTGGGCGACTTCTACCTCAAGGACGTCTGGCGGTTCGCCGCGGTCGGCCAGGGCTTCGACGGCGGCCTCGACGCGCTCCTGCGGAACTTCGGCGGCGAGGTCGCCGAGGAGGCGCCCGCGGCGCCGCAGCCCCAGGGCGCGGCCCCCGGCTTCGCCCCGCCGCCGCAGGCGACGGCGCCGCCGGCCTTCGGCGCACCCGCGCAGGCCCCCGCGCCCGCGTTCGGCGCGCCGCAGGCGCCCCAGGCGCCCACGCCGGCGCAGCCGGTCCACACGGCGCCGACGATGGTGGCACCGCTGGCGCCCGCCCCCGTCCCGCCGCCCGCGCCGGCCCCCGCCCCGTACGGGCAGCCGCCGCAGTACGGCCAGGTTCCGGGGCAGCACCCGGGCCAGGTCCCGGGTCAGGCCCCCGGCCAGTACCCCGGTCAGGGCCAGCCGCCGCAGGCGCCCCCGTACGGGCAGGCCGCCCCCGCCCCGTACGGGCAGCAGCCGCCGGCGTACGGCCAGCAGCCCGCCGGCTACGGGCAGCCCGCGGGCGTCCCGCAGGGCGTCCCGGCGACCGGCGCCGGGCTCGCCGCGGCGCTCGCGCCGTACAAGGAGACCGCCACCGGCGCCCGCTGGACCCCGCAGAACCAGCAGCTCATGCGGGTCGACCTGGCCATGGGCGGGGTGCCCGTCCTGGCCCGGCAGGGCTCCATGGTCATGTACCAGGGCAAGGTCGACTTCGGCTACAAGGGCGCGGGCTTCGCCGGCCGGATCGTCGGCAACGCCACCGGCCAGGAGATGCAGCTGATGCGCTGCACCGGCCGCGGCCAGGTCTTCCTCGCCGAGGAGGGCGCCCACCTGCACCCGATCGAGCTCCAGGGCGACGGCATCTGCGTCTCCGCCGAGAACGTGCTCGCGTTCGACGAGTCCCTCCAGTACGAGGTCCGTCGCATCGAGGGCCACGGCATCCCCGGCGGGGCGCTGTTCACCATGCAGTTCCAGGGCACCGGCACGGTCGTCGTGAAGACCCACGGCGTCCCCGTCGTCCTGCCCGTGACACCGACGACCTTCGCCGACTGCAACGCCGTCGTCGCCTGGTCGTCCGCGTCCCAGGTCATCCTCTCCAGCCAGGTGCGGCTCCGCCGCAACGCCTACCCCGGCCACAGCGGGGAGACCGTGAACCTCCAGTTCCGGGGCGCCCCCGGCAACTTCATCGTCGTCCAGCCCTACGAGGTCTGAGGGAGCCCGAAGTCATGAACCAGCAACTCGCGGGCTACGCCCCGACCCCCGTCGCGGCCCGGATGGAGAACCACGGCCGCACCATGCTGAAGGTCGCCATGGCCTCCGGCCAGGACCTGTACGCCCGGTCCGGCTCGATGGTCGCCTACGAGGGCTTCATCACCTACGAGCCCAACCCGCCCGCCGTCCGCCAGGTCGCCCAGCAGTGGGCCACCGGCGAGGGCACGCCGATCATGAAGTGCACCGGCGACGGACTGCTCTACCTCGCCGACTACGGCGCCGACGTCGTCGTGATCAACCTGCAGAACGACTCGATCTCCGTCAACGGCACCAACCTGCTCGCCTTCGACGCCCACCTCCAGTGGGGCGTCGAGCGGGTCAAGGGGCTCGCCAAGTTCGCCGGCCAGGGCCTGTTCAACGTGGAGATCGCCGGCACCGGCTGGGTCGCGCTCACCTCGCGCGGCACGCCGATCGTCGTCGACTGCGGCCGCGGCGAGGACGAGACCTACGTCGACCCCGACGCGCTCGTCGCCTGGTCGCCGACGCTCAAGGTCAAGGGCAAGCGCAGCTTCAAGGCGTCCTCCCTCATCGGGCGGGGCAGCGGCGAGGCATACCAGATGGCCTTCTCGGGCCAGGGCATCGTCGTCGTACAGCCGAGCGAGGACAGCACCGACCGCCTGCGGGTCCGGGGCTGAGGGGGAGCGAGAACACACCATGCAGAGCCCGCTTTTCAACCACGCCGAACAGCAGAGCCAGGAGCGGTACGTCATCCAGAACCCGCAGCTGCTGCGGGTCAGCCTGACCGGGCAGGACGACGTCCTCGCCCGCAAGGGCGCCATGGTCGCGTACCAGGGACTCGTCGACTTCGACGGCGAGTACAAGACCCCGAACCAGCGGCGGGCCCAGGCCCGCACCGGCGAGGGCCTGGACCTGATGCGCTGCTCCGGCCAGGGCACGGTCTACTTCGCCAACCTCGCCCAGCACGTCCACGTCGTGGAGGTCGAGCAGGAGGGCCTCACCGTGGACAGCGCCTATGTCCTGGCGCTCGACTCGACCCTCCACACCGAGGTCATCGCCGTCGACAGCCAGTACGGCGTCTCCGGCTCCGGCAAGTACCAGCTCAACATCTCCGGCCGTGGCAAGGTCGCCCTGATGACCTCCGGGCAGCCGCTGATGATGCAGGTCACGCCCGAGAAGTACGTCAGTGTCGACGCGGACGCGATCGTGGCCTGGTCCACCGGGCTGCGCGTCCAGATGCAGGCGCAGACGACCAACTCCAGCGTCCGCCGCCGGCGCGGCGATACCGGCGAGGGCTGGGAGCTCAGCTTCCTCGGCCAGGGCTTCGCCCTGGTCCAGCCCAGCGAGGTCATGCCCCCGCAGCACGCGGCCATCGGCCAGGGCATCGCCGCCCAGTTCGGCGCCGGACAGCACGGCGCCCACGCCCAGAACCAGAACAACGCCTGGAACTGAGCGATCGAGCACGGGGAAGGGGGCGGCCGCCACGGCGACCGCCCCCTTCCCCGTCTCCTACGGCAGGCGGGCCAGCGTGCCCTCCAGGAGGCGGACCACCGACGTGTCCGCCACGCCCGCCACCTCCTCGTACGCGAACCAGCGCAGGTCGAGCGACTCCTCGCTGATCTCCGCCACCGCGCCGGCCGGCGCCAGCGCCGCGTACTGCACGTCCAGGTGCCAGTGGCAGGGCGCCGGAATCGGATGCCGGTCGAGCCGCACCGGACCGCCCGGCAGCAGCGTCAGGCCCGCGATCCCGGACTCCTCCGTCGCCTCGCGCAGCGCCGCCGCCTCCACGGTCGGATCACCGGGCTCGCAGTGGCCGCCCATCTGCAGCCACATGCCCAGCTTCTTGTGCAGGGTCAGCAGCACCCGGCCCCGCGACGGGTCGACCACCAGCGCGCTGCTGGTGAGGTGACCGGCCCCGCACGGCTTGTACATGCCGTCGGGATGGGCCGACAGGTGGTCCAGATAGACCTGCCGGAGCTCCTCCTGGTCCCCGTACTCCTTCAGTACGAGGACCGCGTCGTCGTGCAGGGTCACTGGGCGCCGTCGTCCTTGCCCTCGTCCTCGGAGCGGCCTTCCGCCGCCTCGCCGAGCATCTTGTCCAGCTCGGAGAAGTCGAGGTGCTCGCGGTGGACGAAGCCGTCCGGGTCGTCCAGGTCGGTCGCCGTCGGCAGCATGTCCGGGTGCTCCCACAGACCGTCCCGGCCGTCGACCCCGCGCGCGTCGGTCAGCGAGGCCCACAGGCGCGCCGCGTCCCGCAGCCGTCGCGGACGCAGCTCCAGACCGATCAGCGTCGCGAACGTCTGCTCGGCGGGACCGCCCGAGGCACGGCGCCGGCGCAGCGTCTCGCGCAGCGCGTCCGCCGAGGTCAGACGGGACTTCGCGGCCTCGTGGACCACCGCGTCCACCCAGCCCTCGACCAGCGCGAGCGCCGTCTCCAGACGGGCCAGGGCCGCCTTCTGCTCCGGGGTGTCCTCCGGCTGGAACATGCCCTGCTGGAGGGCCTCCTGCAGCTGCTCCGGGTGGGTCGGGTCGAGCTGGCCGACCGCCTCCTCCAGCTTCGAGGTGTCGACCTTGATGCCCCGCGCGTACCCCTCGACCGCGCCGAAGAGGTGCGCCCGCAGCCACGGCACGTGCGCGAAGAGACGCTGGTGGGCGGCCTCGCGCAGGGCCAGGTAGAGCCGCACCTCGTCCGAGGGCACGCCCAGGTCCTTGCCGAACGCCTCGATGTTCAGCGGCAGCAGCGCCGCGCGCCCCGCCGGGCCGAGCGGCAGGCCGACATCGGTCGAACCGACGACCTCACCGGCGAGCGCGCCGACGGCCTGCCCGATCTGCTGACCGAACATGGCGCCGCCCATCGAGCGCATCATGCCGATCAGCGGGCCCGCCATGGCCTGCATCTCCTGCGGCAGGACGTCGCCCATCGCGGTGCCGACCCGCTCGGCGACCGGGTCCACGAGCTGCTGCCACGCCGGCAGCGTCGCCTCGACCCACTCCGCACGGCTCCACGCCACGGCCGTGCTCGCGCCCGAGGGCAGCGAGGTCACGCCGTCCAGCCACAGGTCGGCCAGGCGCACGGCCTCCTGGACGGCGGCCTTCTCCGCCGGGCCGACACTGGCGTCCTTGGTGCCGTCGGCGGTGCCCTGTGCCACCACCTGGCGCGCGATCTGCTTGGCCATGTCCCAGTTCACGGGACCGCCCTCGTAGCTCAGCATCTGCCCGAGCTGCTGGAAGGCCGCCCCCAGGTCGTTGGGGTTCAGCGAGCCGAACATCGCGGCGAACGGATTGTCCGCACCGCCGGGACCGCCCATGCCCGGGAGCCCGCCGAAGCCGAACGGGTTCGCCCCGAACGGGTTGCCGCCCTGGCCGCCGGACCCCTGGCCACCTCCGGCGGGGTCCTTCTTCTTGCCCTCGTCGCCGTTCTCCGGCTCCTCCGGCGGAAGGCCGAATCCGAATGGGGTGTCACTCACAGGTTTCCTCGGCTCATAGGGCCGCCGGCCTCCTGCCGACGGCGACTGCCCGACCAGGGCCTGTCAGACAGACCCGCACACCACCAGCGTAGACATCCGGGCCGGAAATGGGCTCGGTGCTCCGCCGGGCCGTGCCCTGCGGCAGGATGGACGCCACCTGGTCCGTACGCGTCATGCGGCGTACGTACTGAAGACAACCGCTGGAGACGCCCGGTGAGTTCCCCAGATCCTCAGGTTCGCGGAGCGCGAAACCACTCAACCCGGTCCGCCGCGCGTGGACCCGTCGTCGCGGTCACCGGCGCCGCTTCCGGCGTCGGAGACCTGCTGACCAGGCGCCTCGCCGCCTCCGACGAGGTCAAGCGCATCGTCGCGATCGACGAACGCCGGGGCGAGGTCGCCGAGGCGCAGTGGCACATCCTCGACGTGCGCGATCCGGCCATCGCCGAGAAGCTGCGCGGCGCGGACGTCGTCGTGCACCTCGCCGTCGATCTCGACCTGGAGACCGACCCCGCCGCCCGAACGGCCTACAACGTGCGCGGCACGCAGACCGTGCTGACCGCCGCCGCGGCCGCCGGGGTCCGCCGCGTGGTGCTGTGCACCTCCACGATGGTCTACGGCGCCCTGCCCGACAACGACATCCCGCTCTCCGAGGACGCCGAGCTCAGGGCCACCGCCGAGGCCACCGGCGTCGGCGACATGCTGGAGATCGAGCGCCTCGGCCGCCGGGCGCCCCGCGCGCACCCCGGCCTCAACGTCACCGTCGTCCGCCCGGCCGTCCTCGTCGGCGGTACGGACACGGCGCTGACCCGCTACTTCGAGTCGCCCCGGCTGCTCGTCGTCGCCGGATCCCGGCCCACCTGGCAGTTCTGCCACGTCGAGGACCTGGTGAGCGCCCTGGAGTACGCGGCCCTGGAGAAGGTCGAGGGCGAGTTCGCCGTCGGCTGCGAGGGCTGGCTCGAGCAGGAGGAGGTCGAGGAGCTCTCCGGGATCCGGCGCATGGAGCTGCCCTCCGCCGTCGCCCTCGGCGCCGCGGCCCGTCTCCACCGGATCGGCCTCACGCCGTCCCCGGCGGGGGACCTCGCGTACACCATGCACCCCTGGGTGGTCAGCGTCGGACGCCTGCACGACGCCGGCTGGCGGCCGAAGTGGACCAACGAGGAGGTCCTCACCGCGCTCCTGGAGGAGGCCGCGGGCCGCCACACGGTCGCCGGCCGCCGGCTGGGCCGCAAGGACGCGACGGCGGCGGGCGCGGCCGGTGCGACGGTGGCCCTGCTCGGCACGGCGGCGCTCGTGCGCCAGATGCGGAAGCGGCGCGGCTTGTAGGACCCTCCTACGGAGGGCTCCGTCCACAGGTCGAAAGGTCTCTTACCGGATGTCCGCGGCGTGCGGCACCATGGGCTCATGGCGCAGACGCACGACCACCCCGGTGAGCAGGCCGCGGACGACCCGATCAAGCTGCTCGCGATCCGTGACACCCCGCTCTCCGTGGACGAGGTCTTCCGGGCCGTCGGCGACGACGCCTCCGGCGGCACGACGCTCTTCGTCGGCACCGTGCGCAACCACGACGGCGGCGCGGACGTCGACGGTCTCGGCTACTCCTGCCACCCCACCGCGGCGGACGAGCTGCGGCGCGTCGCCGAGAAGGTCGTCGCGAACTATCCGGTGCGCGCCCTGGCCGCCGTCCACCGGGTCGGCGATCTGCGCGTCGGCGACATCGCGGTCGTCGTCGCGGTCTCCTGCCCCCACCGCGGCGAGGCATTCGAGGCATGCCGCAAGCTCATCGACGACCTCAAGCACGAAGTCCCCATCTGGAAGCACCAGACCTTCTCGGACGGCACAGAGGAGTGGGTGGGGGCCTGCTGAAGCCCGCCACCCCTGGCTTGGGGGTCCCCCCGGCCGGAGGCTGGGGGAGGGTGGGGGCCTGCTGAAGCCCGCTGCGGTTCAGGCCGGGACGGCAAGGCGACGCGCCGACAGGGCGTAGCCGAACGCCCGATTTGCGTAACCGCCCCCCAAGCGCGAGCGTTGACCTCACAGATGACACAGTCTGCGGATCAACTCATTGGGGATGGGAGGTCGGGATGGCAGCGCTGGCCTGGTTGCTGATTCCGCTTTTCGCAGTCGTCGGCGCGGCGATATGGGGAAGCTGGGCTTCGAGGAACAAGACCATAGGTGACGTGGCCGAACTCGCCGGCTACGCACGCTTCCGGGACGCGATGGAACGCGCCCACCCCACGACCCCCGATTCCGCTCGGGCCGAGCGGGAACCGGCCGCCGCGGCAGGCGGTGTCACCACCTCGCCGTCGAGCTGACGCCAAGCGCCTCGTACGGCCCGCCCCAGCGGTGCACCCACAGGCGAGTCCCGTACTGTCGTTCCATGCCACGCCGCACCGCGACGATGCTCGCCTCCACCCTGGTCCTGATCTGTCTGCTCATCGCGGGCGTTCTGATCCCGGTGCCGTACGCGGAGATGAGCCCGGGCCCCACGGTCAACACCCTCGGCGAGGCCAGGGGAGAGCCCGTCCTCCACATCTCGGGACGCAAGACCTACCCGACCGACGGCCACCTCAACATGACGACGGTCCGCGTCACCAGCGCCGACTACAAGATGAACGCCGTCGAAGCCGTCTACGGATGGCTCGCCCACGACAACGTGGTGGTGCCGCACGACACCCTCTACCCGGACGGGAAGACCGAGGAGGAGTCGAGCCAGGAGAACGCCGAGGAGTTCAGCCAGTCCCAGGAGAGCGCCAAGGTCGCCGCCCTCGCGGAGCTGGGCATCCCGGTGGTCGCCAGGGTCGTCGTCGGCACCGTCGTCAAGGGCTCCCCGGCCGAGGGCAAGCTGCACGCGGGGGACGTGATCAAGGCCGTCGACGGCGTGCCGATCAAGGAGCAGGCCGACGTCGCCAAGCAGGTGACGAAGCGCAAGCCGGGCCAGGACGTCACGTTCACGATCGTCCCCGCCAAGGAGGCGGTCGCAGCGGAGAAGGCGCACCGGGAGCCCACCGTCACCCGGAAGATCGTCATCACGACCACCACCTCGGAGGAGGGGGACCGGGCCGTCGTCGGCATCCAGGCCGGCACCGACCACGTCTTCCCGTTCACCATCGACATCAACCTGGCCGACGTCGGCGGGCCCAGTGCCGGCCTGATGTTCGCCCTGGGCATCGTCGACAAGCTGACCCCGGAGAGCCTCACCGGCGGCCGTTTCATCGCCGGCACCGGAACGATCGACGACAAGGGCCAGGTCGGCCCGATCGGCGGCATCGAGATGAAGCTGGTCGGCGCGCGCGACGCGGGCGCCGAGTACTTCCTCACCCCGGCCGACAACTGCGAGGCGGCCGCGTCGGACACCCCCGACGGCCTCACCCTCGTCAGGGTGGACACCATCGACGACGCCACGAAGTCGCTGGAGAAGCTCCGCGCGGGCGACACGAGGTCCCTCCCGAGCTGCTCGAAGGGCTGAGCGCCGATACGCCGAAGGGGCGCCCCGTCCACACGGACCGGGCGCCCCTTCGGCGTAGGGGAGCGGCTCAGGACTCGAAGGTCGCCGCGAGTGCCTCGGCGAGGCCGGGCACCAGGTCGGGACCGGTCAGCACCTCGGTGGCGGTGTCCTTCTCGCGCAGCCGGATCGCCGCCTCGCGGGCGCCGCTGCGCAGCACCGCCACGGTCATCCGGACCTCCTGGCGGTCGGGGTGACCGGCGACCCACTTGGCGAGCTGCTTCTCGCTCAGCCCCTGCGGCACCTGGGCCTCCGCCGACGGGGGCAGCATGAGCCGCTCCACCGTCATGGCGCAGCCGACGACGGCGTCCGGCCAGGCGATCGTGCCGAGGAAGTCGTCGAGCGGCTTCCCCCGGGGCAGCTTGTCCTGCTCGATGGGGGTGTAGGCGGTGGCGTCGTCGCCCAGGCCGAGCTGGGAGGCGAGCCTGGGCTCCTGGGCGCGCAGCCGCGCGGTGTCGACGAGGGCGAAGAGACGGGCCGGCTGGTCCCAGCCGAGACCCGACGCGTACTCGTCGATCTCGAGTACCGCGCGGGTGAGGGGGCTCGCGGCCATCGCCGGGCCTGAGGGGGAATCGTTGGACATGACCAATATCCTGCCTCCTCTTCCCCTGAAGACGGGAACTAGGTAAAGCCTCAGTAAGTTGCATCAGTGGGCTCTACGATCGCGGGGCCTGCTTTCAGACGCATCAACATCGAGGGGCGCACGTTGGCTTTCCAGATGCCGGACCGCGGCGGGAGCCCGTCCGGGCCAAGGATGAGAGTCGGCCGGCCGTCCCGGCGGGCCCGTACCCTGCTCATGACGCTCGGCGTGCTGGCCGTCCTGGCCATGGCGTTCGTCATGTTCGCCGGGTTCTGGACCGACTGGCTCTGGTACCGCTCGGTCAACTACTCGTCCGTGTTCACGACCACGCTGTGGACCAAGATCGGGCTCTTCGCCGTCTTCGGCCTGCTGATGGGGCTCGCCGTCGGCCTGAACATCTGGCTGGCGTACCGGCTGCGGCCGCCGCTCAGCGCGATGTCGCTGGAGCAGCAGAGCCTCGACCGGTACCGGATGGGTCTCGCCCCGTTCAAGAAGTGGGTGCTGTTCGCGGTCACCGCCCTGGTGGCCCTGATCGCCGGCGCCTCCGCGTCCGGCCAGTGGCGCACCTGGCTGATGTGGGTCAACGGGGTGAAGTTCGGCCAGAAGGACCCGCAGTTCGGGCTCGACGTGTCGTTCTACGCGTTCGACCTGCCCTGGTACCGGTTCCTCCTCGCGTTCGGCTTCGCCGCCATCATCCTGTCGCTGATCGCCGCCGCGCTCACGCACTACCTGTACGGCGGTCTGCGGATCACCAGCCCGGGCGCGCGTGCCACCGCCGCGGCCACCGGCCACCTCTCGGTGCTGCTCGGCCTCTTCGTCGCGCTCAAGGCCGTCGCGTACTGGCTCGACCGGTACGGCCTGGCCGTGAAGTCCAGCGACTTCAAGGCGACCGGCAACTGGACGGGCCTGCGGTACGTCGACGCCAACGCGTACCTGCCGGCGAAGACCATCCTGTTCTGCATCGCCGCGATCTGCGCCGTGCTGTTCTTCGCGACGCTCTGGCGCCGCACCTGGCAGCTGCCGGTGATCGGCTTCGGCCTGATGGTCCTCTCCGCGATCCTGATCGGCGGCCTGTACCCGGCCATCGTGCAGAAGTTCCAGGTCCAGCCGAACGAGCAGGCCAAGGAAGCGCCGTACATCCAGAAGAACATCGACGCGACCCGCAAGGCGTACGCGATCGACTCGACGAAGCCCGAGAACTACTCGGGCAAGTCGACGGTCAAGGCCAAGGACCAGCTCCGCAAGGACGCCGACACGGCGGCCAGCTACCGGGTCCTCGACCCGAACATCGTGTCGCCGACGTTCCAGCAGCTGGAGCAGAAGCGGAAGTACTACCAGTTCCCGACGACCCTGGACGTGGACCGCTACCTGGGCAAGGACACCGTCGTCGGTCTGCGTGAGCTCAACATCAAGGGCATCCCGAAGCGGAACTGGATCAACGACCACTTCACGTACACCCACGGCTATGGCGCGATCATGGCCTCGGGCACCCAGACGGACGCCAACGGCTCCCCGGTCTTCACCGAGGCCGGACTGCCGACGACCGGTTCGCTGGGCACGTACCAGCAGCGGATCTACTACGGCGAGAAGACCGACCAGTACTCGATCGTGGGCGGCCCGCAGAAGGAGCTGGACTACGAGGAGAACGGCGAGAAGACCACCAGCTACAAGGAGAAGAGCGGCGTCAGCCTCTCCAGCACCTTCAACCGCGCCGCGTACGCGGTGGCCTTCAGCGAGCCGCAGATCCTCTACTCGGGCGCCATCGGCGAGGGTTCCCGGATCCTCTACAACCGCACGCCCAAGGAGCGCGTCGAGGCCGTCGCGCCGTGGCTGACCATCGACGGCGACGCCTACCCGGCGGTCGTCGACGGCCGGATCCAGTGGATCATCGACGCCTACACGACGACCAACGGCTACCCGTACGCCTCGCGCACCACGCTCGGCGACACCACGGCCGACTCGCTGACCGTCGGCAACCAGCAGCGCGCGGTCGTCGCCCAGCAGAACCAGGTCAACTACATCCGCAACTCGGTGAAGGCCACCGTCGACGCCTACGACGGCACGGTGAGCCTCTACGAGTGGGACACCCAGGACCCGGTCCTCAAGACCTGGATGAAGGCGTTCCCCGACACGGTGAAGCCGAAGTCGGAGATCAAGGGCGACCTGATGGCGCACCTGCGCTACCCGCAGGACATGTTCAAGGTCCAGCGCGAGCTGCTGACCCGCTACCACGTCACCGACCCCGCGCAGTTCTACAGCGGCTCGGACGCCTGGCAGGTGCCGGACGACCCGACCAACAAGGACGGCAACGCGGTCCCGCCGTACTACCTGAGCATGAAGATGCCCGGGGACACGGCGCAGCGCTTCTCGCTGACGACGACGTTCACGCCGAACGGACGGCCCAACCTGGGAGGCTTCATGGCGGTCGACGCCGACGCCACCAGCAAGGAGTACGGCCGGCTGAGACTGCTGCGGGTCACCGAGGACGTGCCCGGCCCGGCCCAGGTGCAGAGCAAGCTCAACGGTCTGCCCTCCGTGGCCACCTTCGTCCGGGACATGAAGGGCGCCGACTCCGACATCCAGTACGGCAACCTGCTGACCGTCCCGCTCGACGGCGGGTTCCTGTACGTCGAGCCGGTCTACGCCCAGGGACGCAACGCGCTCTACCCGCTCCTGAAGAAGGTCGCCGTGTCGTACGTGGACGCGGACCAGCCGGACGGTGACACGACCAAGGACACCACCGTGTTCGAGGACAACCTCACCAAGGCGCTCAACGCCGTCTTCGGGGTGGAGGCGCCCACGACGCCGACGACCCCGCCGGGCACCACCCAGCCGCCCGGCACGACCCCGCCGCCGGCCTCCAACGACGCCGCGCTCCAGCAGGCCATCTCCGACGCCCAGAAGGCGTACGACGCGGGCGAGGCGGCCCTGCAGAAGGGCGACTGGACCGCGTACGGCAAGGCCCAGGAGGACCTGCAGGCGGCCCTCCAGCGGGCCGCGGAGGCGGGGGCGAAGCTCAAGCCGAGTCCGTCGGGCGGCTGACCTGAGGGTTTCCACTCCGCGTCGTGGTACTGTTGGTTCACCGACGCGGGGTGGAGCAGCTCGGTAGCTCGCTGGGCTCATAACCCAGAGGTCGCAGGTTCAAATCCTGTCCCCGCTACTCAGAGAACGAGGGCCCGGATCCATAAGGATCCGGGCCCTCGTCGTGTGTCGGCGTTGCGCGGGGGGCCCGAAGCGCGGTACGGAGGGGGCGAGTTGGCGTGAGGCGTGTTTGACTTGTCTCTCTGTGGGCATGTCGACAAAACGCTGAGTGACCTCACTGGCTGGGCTATACCAGGTGTGCTCGGGTTGCGGGTGGTGCGACGATGGTATTTATGGGGGACAGGGCAACTCTGTTGGAGACAGGGCGGTTTGTGCAGCGGCACGCCAGAAACGCCGCAGACGAGATCATCGAGGCAGCGAAGGCCGTCGATGCGGTCGTCGACACCACCGCCACGACCGGCACCGGCGACGCCGACACGGAGAACGAGACCGAGACCGAGGCCCGGCACCGACGCGCCGCCGAACACGGCGACCTCGCCTCGATGAGCGCCCTCGGCGCGCTGCTGCTGCGCCGCGGCGACCTCGACGGGGCCGAGCCCTATCTGCGCGGTGCCACCGCCGAGGGGGACCGGGCCGCCGCCAACAACCTCGGCGTCCTGCTGCACCAGCGCGGCTATGCCGAGGAGGCCGCCGGCTGGTGGCGGGTCGCCGCCGTCGCCGGCTCCGCGCCCGCCGCCCACGCCCTCGGCCGCCACCACCGTGAGCGCGGCGACGAGCCGGCCGCCGAGTACTGGCTGCGCCAGGCCGCCGAACAGGGCCACGCCCTCGGCGCCTACGCCCTCGCCGACCTCCTGGAGCACCGCAGCGACGTCGGAGCCGAGCGCTGGCTGCGCGCCGCCGCCGAGCAGGGCCACCGCGAGGCCGCCTTCCGCCTCGCCCTCGCCCTGGAGCGCCGCGCCACCGAGACCGTCCGCGGCCCCCACGACACCGGCACCCGGCTCCGGGTGCCCGGCGCCGCCGCCACGGGCGCGGACGGCGGACCGGCGACCCCCGCGGCCGGCCGGGCCGCCGGCGAGCCCGCGGGCGAGCCGACCGAGGCCGAGCAGTGGTTCCGGCAGGCCGCCGCGCGCGGGCACCGGCGGGCCGCGCTGCACCTCGGCGTGATCCTGGAGCACCGCGGCGACCTCAAGGAGGCCGGCCGCTGGTACCTCAGCTCCGCCAAGGAGGGCGAGGCCAAGGCCGCCTGCGCCCTCGGCTTCCTGCTCCGCGACGCGGGCGACGAGGAGAGCGCCGCCGTGTGGTGGCTGCGCGCCGCCCAGGACGGCGACGGCAACGCCGCCAACGCGCTGGGCGCGCTCCACGCGGCCCGCGGCGAGCAGCAGACCGCCGAGCGGTGGTACCGGGCCGCCATGGACGCGGGCGACGTGAACGGGGCGTACAACCTCGGGCTGCTCTGCGCCGCCCAGGACCGCATCCCGCAGGCCGAGCAGTGGTACCGCCGCGCCGCCTACGCGGGCCACCGCGAGGCCGCCAACGCGCTCGCCGTCCTGCTGCTCCAGGCCGGCGACGCCAACGGCGCCGAGCCCTGGTTCTCCAAGGCCGCCGAGGCCGGCAGCGTGGACGCCGCCTTCAACCTGGGCATCCTCCACGCAGGCCGCGACGACGACCGTACGGCCCTGGCCTGGTACGAGCGGGCCGCGGCCGCCGGGCACACCGAGGCCGCCCTCCAGGTGGGCATCGCCGCCCTCAGGGACGGCGACGAGCGGACCGCCGAGCGGCACCTGCGCTGCGCGGCCGGCGGCGGCAGCGCCGAGGCCGCCTTCCGGCTCGCCTCGGTGCTCGACGCGCGCCGGCCCGACCCCGGACCCGCCGTCCTCGGCGCGTCCCGGGAGGAGAAGAGCGAGTGCGAGGAGTGGTACGAGCGGGCCGCCCAGCAGGGGCACCGGCGCGCCCAGGTGCGGGTCGGGATGCTCGCCGCCGGGCGCGGCGACCTCGCCGAGGCCGACCGCTGGTACCGGGAGGCGGCGGAGGCGGGCAGCCGCAACGGCGCCTTCAACCTCGGCCTGCTCCTCGCCCGCGAGGGCAGCGAGCGCGAGGCCGCCCTCTGGTGGACCCGGGCGGCCCGGGCCGGGCACGGCCGCGCCGCGCTCCGGCTGGCGCTGCTGGCGGCGCGCCGGGGCGAGCTCACCGAGGGGCGGCACTGGTGTGCCCGTGCGGTGGAGCTGGGTCCGGCGGAGGTCGCCGAGCGGGCGGCCCGGCTGAGCGAGGCGCTGCATCAGGAGCTCACCGCGTAGGCGTCGGGCGCCGCGTTAACGGATTTGCGCTGGTGACGGGGGTCCCGTAAGGTTGGGTTCACCGACGCGGGGTGGAGCAGCTCGGTAGCTCGCTGGGCTCATAACCCAGAGGTCGCAGGTTCAAATCCTGTCCCCGCTACTCAGTAGCAACGAAGGCCCGGATCCGATTCTCTCGGATCCGGGCCTTCGTCGTCGTTCGCGTACCGGAACGCGTCCGGACATGGGAAAGCCCCCGCCGCGGCGGGGGCTTCTCCGTACGTGTCAGGCGGTGCTGGCGCAGCCGGGGCAGATGCCCCGGTAGGTGACCTCGACGTTCGAGATGGTGAAGCCGAAGCGCTCGGTGTCCGGGAGGTCCGCCAGCGGGTCGCCCGCCGGGTGGACGTCGCGGATCGCGCCGCAGCGGCCGCAGACCAGGTGCTGGTGGGGCCGGTGCGCGTTGGGGTCGTACCGCTTGGCGCGGCCGTCGGTCGCGACCTCGATGACCTCACCGAGGGTGACCATCTCGCCGAGCGTGTTGTAGACCGTCGCGCGCGAGATCTCGGGCAGCCGCGACACCGCGCGGGCGTGGACCTCGTCGGCGGTCAGATGTACGTGGTCCCCGTCGAGGACTTCGGCCACGACGCGCCGCTGCGCGGTCATCCGCCAGCCGCGTCCGCGCAGTCGTTCCAGCAGGTCACTCATGGGGGCCAGCCTAACAGTCAGGGGGCCGGGGCCCCGAACGGGTGTGACTTTGGAAGTTCACTTGACTTAGACATTGTCTATCGTAGGATCGAACCCGGCATTGG
Organism: Streptomyces sp. NPDC059534; assembly: GCF_042743475.1. NCBI lineage: Bacteria > Bacillati > Actinomycetota > Actinomycetes > Kitasatosporales > Streptomycetaceae > Streptomyces > Streptomyces sp. NPDC059534. The sequence continues at coordinate 160,029 of NZ_JBHWAQ010000009.1, read as the reverse complement.
CCAAGGGCCCCGACAGGGGCCCGGGGCCGACGGACAGGACTCGCAGTAATGACGCAGGAGGCGCACGTGACGCAGGGACCGCTCACCACGGAGGCCGGCGCGCCGGTCGCCGACAACCAGAACAGCGAGACCGCGGGCGTCGGCGGTCCGGTCCTCGTCCAGGACCAGCTCCTCCTCGAGAAGCTCGCCCACTTCAACCGTGAGCGCATCCCGGAGCGCGTGGTCCACGCGCGCGGTGCGGGCGCCTACGGCACCTTCACGCTCACCCGTGACGTCTCGCAGTGGACGCGTGCGAAGTTCCTCTCCGAGGTCGGCAAGGAGACCGAGACCTTCCTCCGCTTCTCCACCGTCGCGGGCAACCTCGGCGCGGCCGACGCGGTGCGCGACCCGCGCGGCTGGGCGCTGAAGTTCTACACCGAAGAGGGCAACTACGACCTCGTCGGCAACAACACCCCGGTGTTCTTCATCAAGGACGCCATCAAGTTCCCGGACTTCATCCACACCCAGAAGCGCGACCCGTACTCGGGCTCGCAGGAGGCGGACAACGTCTGGGACTTCTGGGGCCTCTCCCCGGAGTCGACCCACCAGGTCACCTGGCTGTTCGGCGACCGCGGCATCCCCGCCTCGTACCGCCACATGAACGGCTACGGCTCGCACACGTTCCAGTGGAACAACGAGGCCGGCGAGGTCTTCTGGGTCAAGTACCACTTCAAGACCGACCAGGGCATCAAGAACCTCACCCAGGACGAGGCCAACCGCCTCGCGGGCGAGGACCCGGACTCGCACCAGCGTGACCTGCGCGAGGCCATCGAGCGCGGCGACTTCCCGACCTGGACCGTGCAGGTGCAGATCATGCCCGCGGCCGACGCGGCGGAGTACCGCTTCAACCCGTTCGACCTCACCAAGGTGTGGCCGCACGAGGACTACCCGCCGATCGAGATCGGCAAGCTGGAGCTCAACCGCAACCCGGAGAACATCTTCGCCGAGGTCGAGCAGTCGATCTTCTCCCCGGCGCACTTCGTGCCCGGCATCGGCCCGTCCCCGGACAAGATGCTCCAGGGCCGCCTCTTCGCCTACGGCGACGCCCACCGCTACCGCGTCGGCATCAACGCCGACCACCTGCCGGTGAACCGCCCGCACGCCACCGAGGCGCGCACCAACTCCCGTGACGGCTTCCTCTACGACGGCCGCCACAAGGGCGCGAAGAACTACGAGCCGAACAGCTTCGGCGGTCCCTTCCAGACGGACCGTCCGCTGTGGCAGCCCCTTCCGGTCACCGGTGTCACCGGCGACCACGCCGCGCCGGTCCACTCCGAGGACGACGACTTCGTGCAGGCGGGCAACCTCTACCGCCTGCTGTCCGAGGACGAGAAGGGCCGTCTGGTCGAGAACCTGGCGGGCTTCATCGCCAAGGTCTCGCGGGACGACATCGCCGAGCGGGCGATCGACAACTTCCGCCAGGCGGACGGTGACTTCGGCAAGCGGCTGGAGGCCGCGGTCCAGGCCCTGCGTGGCTGAGGGCGCTTGCCGTAGGTAGAGAGCGGGCCGGACTTCCGTACGGGAGTCCGGCCCGCTCTCGTGTCACCGGCCGGGCCCGCTCACCCGGCGACGCTGTGCACCGGGATCCAGCAGCGGATGATGTCCCGGACGGAGACGATGCCGACCGGCCCCCGGTCGTCGAGGACGACCAGGTGGCGGAAGCCTCCGTGCGTCATGGCCTCGGCCGCCTCGGCCAGGGTCCAGCCGGGCGCGGCGAAGACGACGTCGCGGGTGGTGTGGGAGCCGGCGGTCTCGAGGTCGGGGTCCTGGTCGCGGGCGAGGGAGTTCAGGATGTCGCGCTCGGTGAGGATCCCGAGGCCGCCGGCGTCGGTGTCGAGGACGACGGCCGCGCCGACGCGGCGCGCCGACATCAGGCGGGCGGCCTGCCGGAGGGTGTGGGCGGGGCCGATGGTGAGGACCACGGTGCTCATGGCGTCACGGACGAGCATGGACGGAGCCACCTCCTTGGTGAAACCTTCAAGAAGAAGGAATTCACAAGTTCACAAGTGGGGGGACTCTTAGCGTGGCACCGGGGAGGGGAGGCGACAAGGGGGCGCGCGAGGCGCCCCCGGGGGGTGCGGCGGCGTGCTCAGTCCCGCACGTTCTCCTGGTTGAGGTAGCTCAGCAGCTCGCCGTGGAGCAGTCCGTTGGAGGCCGCGGCGTTCCCGCTGTGCGGACCGTGGCGCCCGTCCAGGCCGGTGTACGTGCCACCCGCCTCCTGGACCACGATCGCGACCGCGGCCATGTCCCAGAGCGACAGCTCCGGCTCGGCGCAGAGGTCCACGGAACCCTCGGCGACCATCATGTACGGCCAGAAGTCGCCGTACGCGCGGGTCCGCCAGCACGCGCGCGTGAGGTCCAGGAAGCCGTCGAGCCGGCCCTGCTCCTCCCAGCCGCTGATCGAGGAGTACGCGAAGGAGGCGTCCGTCAGGGAGGCGACCTTCGACACCCCGAGCCGGGTCGCCGAGGCCAGGCTGCGGCCCGTGTACGCGCCGCTGCCCTTCGCGGCCCACCAGCGCCGGCCGAGCGCCGGGGCCGACACCACGCCCACCACCGGCTGGAACCCGGTCTCCCCGGCCTCCATCAGCGCGATCAGGGTCGCCCAGACGGGCACCCCGCGCACGTAGTTCTTCGTGCCGTCGATCGGGTCGATCACCCAGCGGCGCGGGCCCGAGCCCTGCACGCCGTACTCCTCGCCGAGGATCGCGTCCCGCGGCCTGGCCCGCTGGAGCTGACCGCGGATCAGCTCCTCGGCGGCCTTGTCGGCCTCGCTCACCGGGGTCATGTCCGGCTTGGTCTCGACCTGGAGGTCCAGCGCCTGGAATCGGTCCATGGTGGCCGCGTCGGCGGCATCCGCGAGGACGTGGGCAAGACGCAGATCATCGTGGTAATCGGCCATGGTCGGCACTCTATCCCCGCGGCGTGAACGCACGGAGAACCGTCCACGGGCGCCCCACGACCGGCCGCCGGAGCCCCTTGACAGAGGGTGGGCGGCTGCCGACGCTGGGCGGAGAACCGTTCCCTCCCGGAGGTGACGATGGCGAACGCCCGCGACACCCTGCTCGACGCCGCGCTCGCCGCGCTCACCCACCGGCCCTGGTCCGCGATCCGCATGGCCGACCTCGCCGCCGCCGCGCACGTCTCCCGCCAGACCCTCTACAACGAGTTCGGCAGCAAGGAGGGACTCGCCCGCGCGCTCGTACGCCGGGAGGCCGACGCCTATCTCCAGGGCGTCCGGCAGCTGCTCGCCGCCCCCGCCCCGCCCGGGCGGAACGTCGCCGCCGTCGCCGAGTGGATCGTGGCCCGCGCCGCCGCCCGGCCGGTGCTGCGGGCCCTGCTCACCGGCGCCTGGAACGAGTGGCTGCCCGAGCCCCGGCCGGCCAGGCCCGGTGCCCGGCCCGCGACCGTGCCCGCCCAGCGGCGCGCCGACGCCGGGCCGCCCGCGCCCGGCGAACTCGTCGCGCAGACCGCGGCCTGCGCGGGGGAACGAGGGGCCGCGGTCTGCGAACTCGCCGTACGGCTCGCCCTCAGCCACGTCGTCGCACCGGCGCCGCCGGTGTCCCCTCAGTGCGCCGAGCCGGAGAGCTGGAGTCCGACGACCCCCACGATGACCAGGCTGATCGAGACGATCTTGAGCGTGGAGACCACGTCGCCGAGGAAGACCATGCCGTAGATCGCCGTCCCGGCCGCGCCGATCCCCGTCCACACCGCGTACGCCGGGCCCACGTCGAGCTTCCGCAGCGCGATCGTGAGGAGGCCGAAGCTGCCCAGGGCGAAGGCCGCGAAGGCGATCGTCGGCCACAGCCGGGTGAAGCCGTGCGAGAGTTTCAGACAGACCGCGAAGCCCGTCTCCAGGATCCCGGCGACCACCACCAGCAGCCACGCCATCGTCAGTGCCTCCCACGTCGGTGACTGCTTCGTCGCACTTGGTGCGATTATGCCCTTACCGGTGGTGGCCGACCGTAAACCCGCGGCGGCTCAGTCGCCCTCGCGTCGCTCCCGCGTCGCGAGCAGACGCCGCAGCGAGTACAGCCGCGCCGGATCGGCATGCCCCTCCGCCACGTACGCATCGAGCGCGCAGTCCGGCTCGTCGTGGCTGCACGCGCGCGGGCAGTTCTCGGTGCCAGGGACGAGGTCGGGGAAGGCGAGGATCACCCGCGACGGATCGACGTGGTGCAGACCGAAGGAGCGCACGCCGGGGGTGTCGATGACCCAGCCGCCCTCCTTGTCGTCGAGCGGCAGGGCGAGCGCCGAGGTGGTGGTGTGCCGGCCGCGGCCGGTCACCGCGTTGACGACGCCGGTGGTCCGCCGACGGTCCGCCGGGACCAGGGCGTTGACCAGCGTCGTCTTGCCGACGCCGGAGTGGCCCACGAACGCGGTGGTCCGGCCCTTCAGATGCTCGTGGACGCGCTCGGCCGCGACCCCGTCGACGAACTCGTCGCGGGTGGTGACCACATGGGGCACACCGAGCGCGCCGTACATCTCCAGGAGCGCGTCCGGCGAGGCCAGGTCCGACTTGGTCAGGACGAGCAGCGGGGAGAGCCCGCCGTCGTAGGCGGCGACCAGACAGCGGTCGATCAGCCGGGGGCGCGGCTCGGGGTCGGCGAGCGCGGTGACGATCGCCAGCTGGTCGGCGTTGGCCACGACCACCCGCTCGAACGGGTCGTCGTCGTCGGCCGTACGCCGCAGGACCGAGCTGCGCTCGCCGATCCGCACGATCCGGGCCAGGGTGTCCTTCTCGCCGGAGAGGTCGCCGACGATCGAGACCCGGTCGCCGACCACGGCGGCCTTGCGGCCCAGCTCGCGCGCCTTCATCGCCGTGATGATCCGGTCGTCGACCAGACAGGTCAGCCGGCCCCGGTCGACGGTGAGGACCATGCCCTCGACGGCGTCCTCGTGCTTGGGGCGGATGGTCGTACGGGGACGGGTGCCCTTGCGGTTGGGCCGCTGGCGGATGTCGTCCTCGTCGGTGTGCTTGCCGTAGCGCCGCATGGCTCAGACCCCGAGCATTTCGGTCCACATCCCGGGGAAGTCGGGCAAGGTCTTCGCCGTCGTCGCCACGTCCTCGATCTCCACGCCCTCGACGGCGAGGCCGATGAGCGCGCCCGCCGTCGCCATCCGGTGGTCGTGGTACGTGTGGAAGACGCCGCCGTGCAGCGGGCGCGGGCGGATGTGGAGACCGTCCTCGGTCTCGGTGACATCGCCGCCCAGCTCGTTGATCTCCTTGGTGAGGGCCGCCAGGCGGTCCGTCTCGTGGAGCCGCAGATGGGCCACGCCGCGCAGGGTGGAGGGGGAGTCGGCGAGCGCCGCGAGCGCCGCGATGCCGGGGGTCAGCTCGCCGACCTCGCCGAGGTCGACGTCGATGCCGTGGATCCGGCCCGTGCCGGTGAAGGTCAGGCCCGCCTCGGTCAGCTCGCAGGAACCACCCATCTCGGTGAAGATCTCCCGCAGCGCGTCACCGGGCTGGGTGGTCCGCGCGGGCCAGTCCGGCACGGTCACCCGGCCGCCGGTCACCAGCGCGGCCGCCAGGAACGGCTGCGCGTTGGACAGGTCCGGCTCGACGACCAGGTCCCGGCCGCGGAGCGCGGAGGGCGCCACCCGCCACACGTCCGGCGCACCGCCGTGCTCCGGCTCGTCGACCTGGGCGCCGACCGCGCGCAGCATGTCGACGGTCATCCGGATGTGGGGGAGCGAGGGCAGTCGGGAGCCCACGTGCCGTACCTCGACGCCCTGGTTGAAGCGGGGCGCGGACAGCAGCAGGGCGCTGACGAACTGGGAGGACGAGGAGGCGTCGATCTCGACCGTGCCGCCGTCCAGGCCGCCGCCGCCGTGCACGGTGAGGGGGAGCGCGCCCCGGCCGTCGTCGTCGACGCGGGCGCCGAGCGCGCGGAGCGCGTCGATCACGCCGTGCAGGGGGCGCTCGTGGGAGCGGGGGTCGCCGTCGAAGCGCACCGGGCCGTCGGCGAGGGCCGCGACCGGGGGCAGGAAGCGCATGACCGTGCCCGCGTTGCCGACGTCGACGGTCGCGGGGCCGCGCAGCGGCGACGGGATGATCCGCCATGCCTCGCCGGTGCCGTCGGGGCCGACGCCCTCCTCGATCTTCACGCCGAGGGTGCGGAGCGCCTCGGCCATCAGGAGGGTGTCGCGGGAGCGCAGCGGGCGGCGCAGCCAGCCGGGCTCGGAGGCGAGCGCGGCGAGCACCAGGGCCCGGTTGGTGACCGACTTCGATCCGGGCACGGTGACGGTCGCGTCGACGGCGCCGCGGGCGTACGGGGCGGGCCAGAGGTCGGTGGGCGGGTCGGTGTGCGCGGAAGCTGCAGCGGTCATGGACTCACTGTACGGGGGTGTCAGAAGCGCAGGAGCCAGCGGCAGCCGCCGATCAGGCAGCAGATCGAGACGGTGTGGAAGAAGAGGAGCCACACCCCGGCGGGCACGTGGGTGAGGCGCGCGAGCTGGTCGGCGTCCGAGTCGGGGGCGCCGCCGTGACGCCGCTTCGCCTGGAGTTCGAAGGCGGGGCGGACGCCGCCGAGGAGCAGGAACCACACCACCGCGTAGGCGAAGACCGACTGGACGTCGGGGCCGGTCAGCCAGGAGACGAGAAGGAAGGCGGCGCCCGTCAGGACGACGGTGAGGATCCCGTACGCGTTGCGGACCATCACCAGCATCGCGAGCAGCAGCGCGGTCGCGGCCCACAGGAGCAGGGTGGTGTGGTGGGTGCCGAGCAGGGCGGCGCCGCCGAGGCCGAGCAGCGGGGCCGCGGGGTATCCGGCGGCCAGGGTGAGGATCACGCCGACGCCGGTGGGGCTGCCCCGGCTCACGGTCAGCCCGCTGGTGTCCGAGTGCAGCCGGATCGCCTCGAGGCGGCGCCCCGTGGCGAGGGCGGCGAGTCCGTGGCCGCCCTCGTGGGCGATGGTGATGGCGTTGCGGGCCGGCAGCCAGAGCCGGCGGAACACGACGAGGGCCAGCGCGCAGGCGGCGGTGACGTAGACGAGCCACCGGTCGGGAGCGGGCTGGGTGCCGAGGATCTCGGTCATTTCGCGGTCGGCTCCTCGGTGGTGTGCGGGATCGTGGCAGTCTGGCACGTATGTGCGGACGGTTTGCAGCGAGTCGGCGGCCCGAGGACCTCGTCGGAATCTTCGGGATAGAGAAGTGGGAGCCGGCGGAGACCCTGGCCCCGGACTGGAACGTGGCTCCCACCAAAGCGGTGTGGGCCGTTCTGGAACGCCCTGTGAAAGACGCCGGATCGGCCCGGCCGGTTCGCCAGCTGCGCGCCCTGAAGTGGGGACTCGTGCCGTCCTGGGCGAAGTCGCCGGAGGGCGCCGCCCGGATGATCAACGCGCGCGCGGAGACCCTGCACGAGAAGCCCTCCTTCAAGCACGCGTTCGCCTCCCGCCGCTGCATCCTGCCCGCCGACGGCTACTACGAATGGGTGACGGGCGCGGAGGAGCGGGACCTGGAGGTCGAGGGGAAGAGGAAGCGGCCGCGGAAGCAGCCGTACTTCGTGACCCCGGCGGACGGCTCGGTCTTCGCGATGGCAGGGCTCTACGAGTTCTGGCGCGACCCGACGCTGCCCGCCGAGCACGCGTCCGCGTGGTGGGTGACCTGCTCGGTGATCACCACCGAGGCGGAGACCGGACCGCTGGGCGTGGCCCCGGCCGAGGGCCCGCGCTCGCTGCACGACATCCACCCCCGGATGCCGCTGATGCTGACGGAGGGGCGCTGGGACGCCTGGCTCGCCCCGGCGCGCACGGACCCGGAGGAGCTGCGCGGGCTGCTCGCCCCGCCGTCGGAGGGGCTGATGCGGGCCTATCCGGTGGCCACGGCCGTCAGCAACGTCCGCAACAACGGCCCCGAACTCCTGGCGGAGCTGGCGGGCCCGGAGATCGGCACGCTGTTCTGACCGTCCGGGGGGAACGGACGGCAGGATGGGGACGTGACCAAGGACGTGACACAGTACGAGACCGTCGCCACCGACGCCGGTGAGGCGCGCATCACCTGGCACCCGGGGAAGCGGCCGTGGGCCGTCCTCGCCCTCGGCCACGGCGCCGGCGGCGGCGTCGAGGCCCGCGACCTGCGCGCGCTGGCCGACGCGCTGCCGGCGCGGGGCGTGACGGTGGCCCTCGTCGAGCAGCCGTGGCGGGTCGCCGGCAAGAAGGTGGCGCCCGCGCCGAAGACCCTCGACACCGGCTGGCGCGGGGTGTGGCCCGCCCTCGCGGAGCCCGGCCTCCCCGTGATCGCGGGCGGCCGCAGTGCCGGCGCCCGGGTCGCCTGCCGGACCGGCCGCGAGCTGGGCGCGCACGCCGTCCTCGCGCTGAGCTTCCCGCTGCACCCGCCGGGCAGGCCGGAGCGGTCCCGCGCCGACGAACTCCTCGGCACCGGGCTGCCGACCCTCGTCGTCCAGGGCGGCAACGACCCCTTCGGACGGCCCGAGGAATACCCGGAAGGCCCGTACGCACTCGTGGAGATCCCCCACGGGGACCACGGCTTCGCCCTGCCCAAGCGGGCGCCCCTCGGGCAGGAGGAGGCACTCGGTCTCCTCGTCGACGGGGTCGCGGAGTGGATCTCCGGACTCCGCTGACGCACCGCCGCGCACCGGGAATGCCGAGCGGGAGGCCACTGTTGTTCGGTGCGTCGGTGAGAGAGCAAGGAAGAGGGAGTCCGTCGCATGGGTTCGACCATCTGCCCGGAGCGTGCGCAGGCCGCTGACCTCGACTGGACAGTGCTGCCCGCGCCCAAGGCCGCCCCGATTCGGGCGGCGGGCGGAGTGCTTCCTCGTCTATCCTCCGAAACGAGCGGGTCCGCCCTCGGGCTCGCCGCCGCGCTGGAGGAGGTGGGTCCGGTCACTGGGACCGACACAGGGACCGACGACGGCCCCGAGGAGACGACCGCGGAGCGCAACGCGCGCTTCGAGCGGGACGCCCTCGGCTACCTCGACCAGATGTACTCGGCCGCGCTGCGCATGACGCGCAACCCCGCGGACGCGGAGGACCTGGTGCAGGAGACCTATGCCAAGGCGTACGGCTCCTTCCACCAGTTCCGTGAGGGCACCAACCTCAAGGCGTGGCTGTACCGGATCCTCACGAACACCTTCATCAACTCGTACCGCAAGAAGCAGCGCGAGCCCCAGCGCAGCGCCGCCGAGGAGATCGAGGACTGGCAGCTCGCCCGCGCCGAGTCGCACATGTCGACCGGGCTGCGCTCCGCCGAGTCGCAGGCCCTCGACCACCTGCCCGACTCCGATGTGAAGGAAGCGCTCCAGGCGATTCCCGAGGAGTTCCGTATCGCCGTCTATCTCGCCGATGTCGAGGGCTTTGCGTACAAGGAGATCGCGGACATCATGGGGACACCCATCGGTACGGTGATGTCCCGACTGCACCGGGGCCGCCGCCAGCTGCGCGGCATGCTCGAGGACTACGCTCGCGACCGCGGGCTCGTTCCCGCGGGCGCCGGAGAGTCGTCGAACGATCTGAAAGGCTCGGGCTCATGAGCTGCGGAGAGCCGCACGAGACGGATTGCTCAGAGGTCCTGGATCATCTCTACGAGTTCCTCGACAACGAGATGCCCGACAGTGACTGCACCAAGTTCGAGGTGCACTTCGAGGAGTGCTCCCCGTGCCTGGAGAAGTACGGCCTGGAGCAGGCGGTGAAGAAGCTCGTCAAGCGCTGCTGCGGCAGTGACGACGTCCCCACCGACCTCAGGGCCAAGGTGATGGGCCGGATCGACCTGATCCGTGCGGGGCACCTGGTGCCCGAGCAGGACATCACGGCGAGCGCCCCGGCGACGCCGGCCCCGCAGGAGTAGCGCTCCCGTACCGAGGAGCGCAGGGCCGCCGCGACACGATCGCGGCGGCCTCACGCATACATCAGCTTGTATCACCCGATGGTGCGAATCGCTCGTACCCGGCCGTCCGGCGCCCCGCGACTCGCTAGCGTGACAGCCGTGATGGGCGTGAAGGTCATTCCACGAGCGGCCCGCGTGTACATCGGCTGCGCCCTGGCCGGCGCCGGGGCGTGCGCCCTGCCCGCGCTGCGCCCCGGCGCGCCCATCCCCTGGGCCACCGTCGCCCTCCTCGCCGCCCTGTACGCGCTCTGCGAGCTGCCCGGCCGCTGCCCGCTCCTCGGCCGCGCGCTCGGCGGCTCCATCCCCCTGGGCACCGGCTCCTTCTTCCCCGTCCTGCTCGCCGCCGCCCTGCTCCTTCCGCCCGCCGCCGCGGTGCTCACCGCGGTGCCCGGCAGCCTCCTCGCCCGCGTCGAGGAGCCCCCGGCCGCGCCGCGCCGCGCCTGGCGGGCCGCCGCGACGGCCCTCGCCGTCTGGGCCGCCGCGGTCACCGCCGGCGCCCTCGGCGGACCCGCCGCCCTCGGCCGCGGGCCGGACGCCCCCGACCTGCCGTACGCGCTGCTGCCCGCGGGCGCCGCCGCGCTCGCCTTCTGCCTGGTCCTGACCGCCCTCGACGGCGGCATCCGGGCCACCGCCGACGGACTGCCCCCGCGGACCGCCTGGCGCGGCCTCCTCGGCCGGGCGCTCGCCCCGCACACCGTGCACGGGCTCGCCGGCCTGATGATGGCCGTCCTCTGGCGCAGCACCTACGGACCGGTCGCCGCGCTGTTCGTGCTGCTCCCGATGTACATCTCCTGCTGGGTCTTCGCCCAGTACCACCGCGAACGCGCCGCCCACCAGGCCACCATCCGCGCCCTCGTGCAGGCCGTCGACATCAAGGACCGCTACACCCGCGGCCACAGCGAACGGGTCGGCCACGCCTCCGTCCTGATCGCCCGTGAGCTCGGCCTGGCCGAGGACCGGCTCGACGTCGTCCGCTTCGCCGGCATCCTGCACGACGTGGGGAAGCTGGGCGTACCCACCCGGGTGCTCCGCAAGGACGGCCCCCTCACACCCGAGGAGCGCCGGATCATCGAACTGCACCCGGAGTACGGGCACGAGATGGTCCGCGGCATCGGCTTCCTCGGCGAGGCGCGGGCCGCGATCCTCCACCACCACGAACGCTTGGACGGCAGCGGCTACCCGTACGGACTGCACGGCGAGCAGATTCCCGAATTCGCCCGGGTGGTCGCCGTCGCCGACGCCTTCGACGCCATGACCTCCACCCGCTCGTACAGCAGGGCCCGCCCGGTGCCGACCGCCGTCGCCGAACTGGAGCGGTGCGCCGGCACCCAGTTCGACCCCCGGATGGTCGCCGCCCTCGTCCGCGCCCTCGACCGGCACGGCTGGCAGCCCGCCGTCACCGCCGACGAGACCCCGCAGCCCGACCGGGTGCCCCCGCCCCGCGAGGCCGAGGCGCCCCTGGCCCGGCCGAAGGAACGCGCGTGAGCCCCGGAGCCGGCACCGTCGGGGCCGTGTACGGGGCAGCGCTGCTGCTGAGCCTCGCCGGCCTCGGCTCCACCCTCTGGAACGGCGTCGACGAACCCGGCAACGCCCTCGCCTTCGGCACCCTCATCGTCCTCGGCGAACTCGCCCGCTGGGGCACCGGGCCCCGCGCCGGGACGCCCGCCGCCACCGGAGAGCCCCGCGGGCGGGAGCCCGCGCCGCTCTCCGCCGCCGGAGCCCTCGCCTACGCCCTCCTCGGGGAGAGCGCGGGCACCGCCACCACCCACGGGGTCCTCCAGATCACCGCCGTCGTCGTCGCCGCCGGCCTCGCCGGGATCGTCCCCCACCTCGCCCGGGGCCACGACCCCGGCCTCGACCACCTCGCCCGCCGCGTCCTCACCGTCGGCTTCGCCGCGCTCTGCTTCCAGCCCCTCTACAACTCCGGGGCCGTCGTCGGACACCTCGGCCAGGGCCCCTGGTACGCCGTCTTCCTGCTCCTCCTGCTCGTCCTGACCGCCCTCTGCGACGCCGTCCTCGCCGCCCTCGTGCTCCGCGCCCGCACCGGATTCCCGTACGGCCCCCTCCTCCGCGACGAACTGCGCGCCCTCCTCGGCATCGGCTCCGCCGTCTGCGCCACCGGCGCCGTCATGGCGCTCGGCGTCGCCGCCGCCGGGCTGTGGGCGCTGCCGGTGCTCGCCGTGCCCCTGCTGCTCACCCAGGTCTCCTTCCGGCGGTACGCGGCCGTGCGGACCGTCAACCGGCAGACCATCGCGTCCCTCGCCCGGGCCACCGAGATCGCCGGCTGCACCCCGCCCGGCCACGCCCGCCGGGTGGCCGCCCTCAGCACCGCCGTCGGGCGCGAGCTGGGCCTCTCCGGGCCCGAGCTGACCGTCCTCGAACACGCGGCGCTCATGCACGACATCGGACAGCTCTCCCTCGTCGACCCGGTCGCGGGCGGCGCCACCGCCCTGCTGCCCGCCGAGGAGCAGCGCCGGATCGCCCTCCTGGGCGGCGAGGTCGTCCGCAGGACCGGTGTCCCCGCCTCCGTCGCGGTGATCGTCGAGCGGCAGGCCGACCCCTACCGCGAGCAGCCGGTGCCCGCCCGGATCGTCCGTGCCGTGAACGCCTACGACGACCTCGCGGGCGACCGGGCGGGCGCGGCCCTGGACGCGCTCGAACGCCTCAGGCTCGGCACCGCCCGCGACTATCACCCGGATGTCGTCGAATGCCTGGCCAGGGTCCTGGCGCGGGGCGGAGCCGCTGGGGTGACCTCCGCCCCCACGGGGTAACCCATGGGTAATGAGCGCGCGTCCGACCGGGCATGGTTGGATGCGAACAAGAGGGTGAAGCGACCGGCAGGCGGGAATCGTGAAGATCTTCGGGAAGGTACGGCATCGGCCCTCCGCCTCGTGGCGGCAGGCCACCGACCGCGCGTTCACGCTGATCGGCGACGGCCGGTACGAGGACGCGGGCGCGCTCCTGACCCGCGCGGCGGATCTGGAGCCCTGGCTCTCGGAGTCCTGGTTCAACCTGGCGCTGCTGCACAAGTTCCGGCACGACTGGGAGCAGGCGCGGGCCGCCGGGCTGCGCGCGGTCGCGCTGCTCGACAAGGAGACCGGCGCCCCCGACTGGTGGAACGTCGGCATCGCCGCCACCGCGCTCCAGGACTGGCCGCTGGCCCGCCGGGCCTGGCAGGCATACGGACTCAAGGTGCCCGGCGCGGCCGCCGGCACCGGCGAGCCGGCCGGCATGGAGCTGGGCAGCGCCGCCGTGCGGCTGTCGCCCGAGGGCGAGGCCGAGGTCGTGTGGGGCCGCCGGCTGGACCCGGCCCGCATCGAGGTCCTCTCCATCCCGCTGCCGTCCTCGGGCCGCCGCTGGGGCGAGGTCGTCCTCCACGACGGCGTGCCGAACGGCGAGCGGACCACCACCGCCGGCCCCTCCTACCCGGTCTTCGACGAGATCGAACTGTGGGCCCCGTCCCCCGTCCCCACCTGGGTGGTCCTCCTGGAGGCCGCCACCGAGGCCGACCGGGACGCCCTGGAGCAGCTCGCCGCCGAGGCGGGCTTCGCCGCCGAGGACTGGTCGTCCTCCGTACGGCTGCTCTGCCGCGCCTGTTCGGAGTCGACCATGCCGAGCGCCGAGGGCGAGGGCGAGCACTCCGACCCGCACGACCACAGCGAGCCGGGACACCCCGGGCCGCTCGGCCACCGCTCGCCCGGCGAGCTGTGGGTGCCGGAGCGGGAGTGCGGCATCGCGGCCCCGCCGGGCCTGGTGCGCGGGCTGCTGGACGGCTGGGTGGCGGACAGTCCCGACAGCCGTGAGTGGCGTGATCTCGAAGAGGTCTGCTGAGCGGTTCCCCCGGGGCCCGTAGGCTGTCCTCCGACGGAATCGGGTTTTCAGGAAGGCGCGGCCGGACATGGCGCAGCAGGACACGGACGACCAGACGATCAACGACGGCTTCGTCGTGGACACGGAGGACTGCGAGGCGCGTGAGCTCGCCTACCGCGAGCGCGGCACGGCCCGCCCGATCACGGTCGTCGGCAACCCCGTGCTCCACCGTGAGTGCAAGGACGTCACCGAGTTCGACGACGAGCTCGCGAAGCTGATCGACGACATGTTCGCCAGCCAGAAGGCCGCCGAGGGCGTGGGCCTGGCCGCGAACCAGATCGGCGTGGACCTCAAGGTCTTCGTCTACGACTGCATGGACGACGAGGGCGCCCGGCACGTCGGCGTCGTCTGCAACCCGGTCCTGGAGGAGCTGCCGGCCGAGCTGCGCGTCCTGGACGAGTCCAACGAGGGCTGCCTGTCCGTGCCGACCGCCTACGCCGAGCTGGCCCGCCCCGACTACGCGGCGGTCACCGGCCAGGACGCCCAGGGCAACCCGATCAAGGTCCGCGGCACCGGCTACTTCGCCCGCTGCCTCCAGCACGAGACGGACCACCTGTACGGCTTCCTCTACATCGACAAGCTGTCCAAGCGCGACCGCAAGGACGCCCTGCGCCAGATGGAAGAGGGCACCCCGCGCTACGAGACGGTCCCGAACGCCTGATCGCACGTCCGCACGGAGAAGGGCCCCGCACTCGCCGAGTGCGGGGCCCTTCCTCGTACAGCCGTGGGCTAGAAGTCCTCGTCCAGATCCACCGAGCCCTCGACCGCGACCTGGTACGCGGACGGGCGGCGCTCGAAGAAGTTGGTGAGCTCCTGGACGCCCTGGAGCTCCATGAAGGAGAACGGGTTCTCCGAGCCGTACACCGGGGCGAAGCCGAGGCGCTGGAGGCGCTGGTCGGCGACGCACTGGAGGTACTCGCGCATCGACTCGGTGTTCATGCCGGGCAGGCCGTCACCGCACAGGTCGCGGCCGAACTGGAGCTCCGCCTCGACGGCCTCCTTCAGCATGTCCGTGACCTGCTGCTGGAGGGCGTCGTCGAAGAGCTCCGGCTCCTCCTTGCGGACGGTGTCCACGACCTCGAAGGCGAAGTTCATGTGCATCGTCTCGTCGCGGAACACCCAGTTGGTGCCGGTCGCCAGGCCGTGCAGCAGACCGCGCGACCGGAACCAGTACACGTACGCGAACGCGCCGTAGAAGAACAGGCCCTCGATGCACGCCGCGAAGCAGATCAGGTTCAGCAGGAAGCGGCGCCGGTCGGCGGCCGTCTCCAGACGCTCGATCTTCTCGACCGAGTCCATCCACTTGAAGCAGAACTGCGCCTTCTCGCGGATGGAGGGGATCTCCTCGACCGCGTGGAAGGCCGCCGCGCGGTCGTCCGGGTCGGGCAGGTAGGTGTCGAGCAGCGTCAGATAGAACTGGACGTGCACGGCCTCCTCGAACAGCTGGCGCGACAGGTACAGGCGCGCCTCCGGGGAGTTGATGTGCTTGTAGAGCGTCAGCACCAGGTTGTTCGAGACGATCGAGTCGCCCGTCGCGAAGAACGCGACCAGACGGCCGATCATGTGCTGCTCGGCCGGGGTCAGCTTGGCGAGGTCGGCGACGTCCGAGTGGAGGTCGACCTCCTCCACGGTCCAGGTGTTCTTGATCGCGTCCCGGTAGCGCTCGTAGAAGTCCGGGTAGCGCATCGGACGGAGGGTCAGCTCGAAGCCCGGGTCGAGGAGGTTCTTCTGTTCGGTGGAGCTCATTACTGGCATGCCTCGCAGGACTCGGGGTTTTCGAGGGAGCAGGCGATCGCGTCCGCGTCGGGAGCCGCCTGCTGCACGGGGATCGGGGCGGCGGCCTGGGCGGCGCGGGCGATCCGGGTCGCCGGGCGGGAGCGCAGGTAGTACGTCGTCTTCAGACCCTGCTTCCAGGCGTACGCGTACATCGACGACAGCTTGCCGATCGTCGGCGTCTCCATGAACAGGTTCAGCGACTGCGACTGGTCCAGGAAGGGGGTGCGGGCCGCGGCCATGTCGATCAGGCCGCGCTGCGGGATCTCCCAGGCCGTGCGGTACAGCTCGCGGACCTCGGCCGGGATCCAGGTGAAGCCGGCGACCGAGCCGCTGGCTTCGCGGAGCGCCTCCCGGGTCTGGGCGTCCCACACGCCGAGCTTCTTCAGCTCGTCGACGAGGTACGAGTTGACCTGGAGGAACTCGCCCGACAGCGTCTCGCGCTTGAAGAGGTTGGAGACCTGCGGCTCGATGCACTCGTAGACACCGGCGATCGACGCGATGGTCGCGGTCGGCGCGATGGCCAGGAGGAGGCTGTTGCGCAGGCCGACGGTGGCGATCCGCTCGCGCAGCGCGGCCCAGCGCTCGGGCCAGTTCAGCTCCACGTCGTAGTGGTCCGGGTGCAGGACACCGCGGGCCGCGCGGGTCTGCTCCCAGGCGGGGACCGGGCCGCTGCGCTCGGCGAGGTCGGCGGACGCCTCGTACGCGGCGAGCATGATCCGCTCGGCGATACGGGTGGACAGCGCGCGCGCCTCGGCGGAGTCGAACGGCAGCTTCAGCTGGAAGAAGACGTCCTGGAGGCCCATGGCGCCCAGGCCCACCGGACGCCAGCGGGCGTTGGAACGCCCGGCCTGCTCGGTCGGGTAGAAGTTGATGTCGACGACCCGGTCGAGGAAGGTGACGGCCGTGCGGACGGTCGCGTCGAGGCGCTCCCAGTCGATGTCCCCGCCGCCGGCTCCCGGGATCACGAACGAGCCCAGGTTGACCGAGCCGAGGTTGCAGACGGCCGTCTCGCCGTCGTTCGTGACCTCGATGATCTCGGTGCAGAGGTTCGAGGAGTGGACGACCGTGCCCGGCTCGGCCGTCTGGTTGGCCGTCCGGTTCGACGCGTCCTTGAAGGTCATCCAGCCGTTGCCGGTCTGGGCCAGGGTCCGCATCATCCGGCCGTAGAGGTCGCGGGCCGGCATCGACTTGCGGGCCAGGCCCTTGGCCTCGGCGGCGCGGTAGGCGGCGTCGAACTCGTCGCCCCACAGGTCGACCAGCTCGGGTACGTCCGCCGGGGAGAACAGCGACCACTCGGCGTCCGCGTTGACCCGGCGCATGAACTCGTCCGGGATCCAGTGCGCCAGGTTCAGGTTGTGCGTACGGCGCTGGTCCTCGCCCGTGTTGTCGCGGAGCTCCAGGAACTCCTCGATGTCCGCGTGCCAGGTCTCCAGGTAGACGGCGGCGGCGCCCTTGCGGCGGCCGCCCTGGTTCACGGCGGCGACGGAGGCGTCGAGGGTCTTCAGGAACGGCACGATGCCGTTGGAGTGCCCGTTGGTGCCGCGGATCAGCGAACCGCGGGCGCGGATGCGGGAGTAGGAGAGCCCGATGCCGCCCGCGTGCTTCGAGAGGCGCGCGACCTGGTGGTAGCGGTCGTAGATGGAGTCCAGCTCGTCCTGCGGGGAGTCCAGCAGGTAGCAGGAGGACATCTGCGGGTGGCGGGTGCCGGAGTTGAAGAGCGTGGGGGAGGACGGCAGGTAGTCCAGGCGGCTCATCAGCCCGTACAGCGCGGCGACCTCGTCGAGCGCGCGGACGCTGTCGTCCTCGGCCAGACCGCAGGCCACACGCAGCATGAAGTGCTGCGGGGTCTCGATCACCTGGCGGGTGATCGGGTGGCGCAGCAGGTAGCGCGAGTAGAGGGTGCGCAGACCGAAGTAGCCGAAGCGGTCGTCGCCGGCCGCGTCGATCGTCGCGTCGAGCCGGTCCGCGTGCAGCGCGACGAACTCGGCGGTGCGGTCGGCGATCAGGCCCTCGCGGTGACCGACGGCGACGGAGGCGGAGAAGGAGACCGCGCCCTGCCCGGCCGCCTCGTCGGCGATGGTGATCGTCAGGAGCCGGGCGCCGAGCCGGGAGTACGCCGGGTCGTCGGCGATCAGGCCCGCGGCCGCCTCGGTGGCCAGCTCGCGCAGCTCCGCCTCGTCCGACGCGGCGCTGCGGCCGCGCAGCGCGGCGGCGGCGACCTTGCCGGGGTCGGTGTCGGGGAGATCGGCGGTGAGGTCGGTCAGGGTCCGCAGCAGCACGGTCCCGGGGCCGTCGCTCTCGACCGCGGAAGCCTCGGCCGAAGCCGGATCGGCGGGCGCGATGGTCACGTGGGGGCTCTCCCTCGCTCGGCCGGGGCCGCGACGGGGGAAGGCGGGCAGGGGCGCGAACGGTTCATGGGCCGCGCCGTGTCCACCGGCCCACTCCGCGAGGCCCGGAAGTCAGTGGCACCCGGAACGGAAGGACCGGGTGCGCTGGCGGCAGGTCCTCGGACTGACTCCGTACGAATCCGCACGAAGCACACCGTTGCGGGACAGTTCCGGATTCGCGCCGGATTCCCCTGCGTCGACAGCGAGCACGAGCATACATGTGGGGGGCGCCGCTCTTGGCACCCCCCACATGTTGTGTCGCCGCCCCGGCTCAGAACTCCAGGGCGTAGGTGCGCAGAGAGTGATCGGGGATCGGCTCCCAGTCCCGGTCCGGGGTGCGGACGAAGCCCAGGCGCTCGTAGATCCGGTGCGCGGCGACCATGGAGACGTCCGTGGAGAGCACGAGACGCGCGCAGCCGGGGAGGTCCCGCGCCCGCTCGACGCAGGCCCTCACGAGGGCCTCTCCGACGCCCCGGCCGCGGGCCTCCGGGGAGACCACGAGCATGCGGAACTCGGCCTCGCCCTCGACCGCGATGTCGGCCCAGGGGGTGGCGCCCCGGGCGAAGGTCACCCCGCCCAGGAGCCGCCCGTCGCCGTCCTCGGCGACGAGCACCTCGCTCTCGCGCGCCCGCCGCTCGGTGTCCCGCAGCACGTGCAGGTACGAGTCCTCGGCCCCGTACTTCAGCAGCCCGTCGTTCAGATAGGTGCCCGCGGTGAGCTCGCCCAGCTCCTCGTGCTCCTCGGGCCGTACCGCCCTGATCGTGAAGTCCATGGGGCCAGTCTCCCCCGCGGGCGACGCGCGGGGGCCCGGGATCTCCTGGCGGAGAATCCCGGGCCCCTGCGCGTACGGCCGTGCCGCGGGTCAGTGCGTCCCGACGCCGACCTTCGGCGGCTCGGTCCGCACGCCGGTGTCGCCGGCGTCCGCCGTGTAGTCGGACGGCGAGGTCTCGTCGATGCCCTCGGGGGCCTTGACGGCCTTGAGGACGAAGGTCAGGACGACCGTGACGACGAGGTTGAGGACGAAGGCGGTGAGGCCGATGTAGCCGATCTCGCCGATGCCCGGGATCTCGGCGGAGGAGCCGCCGAAGTGCTTCTGGGTCGGGCTGGCGACGCCGTACGCGGCGACCGTGCCGTAGACCATGCCGACGGCCCAGCCGGCGAGCAGCGCCCAGCGGTGGAACCAGCGGGTGAACAGGCCGCCGACGAGGGCCGGGAAGGTCTGGAGGATCCAGATGCCGCCGAGCAGCTGGAAGTTGATCGCGACGGTCTTGTCCATGGTGAGGACGAAGACCAGCGCGCCGACCTTCACCAGGAGGGAGACCAGCTTGGAGACCTTGGTCTCCTGCGCCGGTGTCGCGTCCGGTTTGATGAAGTCCTTGTAGATGTTCCTGGTGAACAGGTTGGCCGCCGCGATCGACATGATGGCCGCCGGGACGAGCGCGCCGATGCCGATCGCCGCGAAGGCGACACCCGCGAACCAGTCGGGGAACATCGTCTCGAAGAGCTGCGGGATGGCGAGCTGGCCGTTCTTGACCTTGATCCCGGCGGCGATCGCCATGAAGCCGAGCAGCGCGAGCAGGCCCAGCATCAGGGAGTACAGCGGCAGGATCGTGGTGTTGCGGCGGATGACCTCGCGGCTCCGGGACGACAGCGTCGCCGTGATCGAGTGCGGGTACATGAAGAGCGCGAGCGCCGAGCCGAGCGCGAGCGTCGCGTACGTCCACTGGCCGGCCTCGCCGGGGACGAGCGCGCCGCGCGGCTTGCCGGTCGCCGGGTTGGTCTGCGCGTACGCCTCGCCGGCCTTGGCGAAGATCTCGTCGAAGCCGCCGAGCTTGATCGGGATGTAGATGATCGCCACCGCGATGACGATGTAGATCAGCGTGTCCTTGACGAAGGCGATGAGCGCCGGGGCGCGCAGACCCGAGGAGTACGTGTACGCCGCGAGGACGCCGAAGGCGAGCAGCAGCGGCAGGTCCTTGACGAACCAGTGGGTGTTCTCGCCGCCGCCGACGCCCATCACGTCCAGGACGGCCTGGATGCCGACGAGCTGGAGCGCGATGTACGGCATGGTGGCGAGGATGCCGGTGACCGCGACGGCGAGCGACAGGCCCTTGGAGCCGAAGCGCCCGCGGACGAAGTCGGAGGTGGTCACGTACCCGTGCTTGTGCGAGACCGACCACAGGCGCGGCAGGAACGTGAAGATCAGCGGGTACACCAGGATCGTGTACGGCACGGCGAAGAAACCGGCCGCGCCCGCCGCGTAGATGGCCGCCGGGACGGCGACGAAGGTGTACGCGGTGTAGAGGTCGCCGCCGAGCAGGAACCAGGTCACCCAGGTGCCGAACGACCGGCCGCCCAGGCCCCATTCGTCGAGGCTTTGCTCATTGTCGGCCTTGCGCCAGCGCGCGGCCAGGAAGCCCATGACCGTGACGGCCACGAAGAAGAAGACGAAGACGCCGAGCGCCACGCCGTTCACGCCGTCCTTCATCGCGCGTCACCTCCCTTGCGGGCACGCTGGTCCAGCTGCCACAGCTTGTACGCGATCATGGTGAGCACGGTGGAGATCAGCACCCAGAGCATCTGGTACCAGTAGAAGAACGGGATGCCGGCGAAAAGCGGTTCGGTCTTCGCGTACGAACTCACCCAGAGCATCGCCACGAACGGGGCGAACAGGCAGAGCGCGATCACCACCCTCAGGGGGGTGATGGTCGGTTGTTTCCCTTGTGTCGCTTCTGACATGGCGATTCCGTCCCCTCGCTGATCACCTCGGTAATGCTGGGGAAATCTAGGGGACGCCTCCGCCGCAGGGAACCCCCGTCCGCATAACGGAACCGATTATTCGGAAATCTCCTCAGAGCCAGCCTTCCTTGGCCGCCCGCACCCCCGCCTCGAACCGGCTGCGCGCGCCCAGCCGGTTCATCAGTTCCGCGTTCATCCGGCGGACCGTCCGCAGCGAGACCCCGAGCCGCCGGGCCGCGACGTCGTCGGTGCAGCCGATGCCGAGCAGCAGGAGCAACTCCCGCTCCTGCGGGGACAGGTCGTGCTCGTCCCGGCGCGGGCTCTCGCCGAACGGGGTGCCCGCCTCCCACAGCCGGTCGAAGAGCACCACGAGGGCGTGCACCAGACCGGGGCTGCGCACTTCCAGGGCGCCGGCGCGCCCGTCCGCCGGGTCGACCGGGACGAGCGCGGCCTCACGGTCGACGACCACCATGAGCATCGGGACGACGGGCATGGTCCGGGCCTCGCCGCCGAGGTCGCGGTACCAGCGCACGTAGTCGACGGTCGGCGGGTCGTTGCGGAAGCTCTCCTGGTAGATCGACCGGATCCGCACCCCTCGTTCCAGGGCGAGTCGGTCCAGGGGCCGGCTGGCGTCCATCGTGTCGGGCAGCTGCGCCCCGCCGGTGAGCAGCGAGAGGCATTCGGTGCGGGCGTTGGCCGCCAGGTCCTCCAGGCGTTCGCGGACCTGGTCGAGGCCGGTGATGCGGTCGACCAGGTCGTGCCGGACGCCGGCGCCGGGGCGGTCGCCGTACGAGGCGAGGATGCCGGCCACCGCCCGGCCCGCCTGCTCGAACCGGCGTCTGCTCCGGCCGAGTTCGGCCTCGGCGCGGGAGAGCAGGAAGGAGAAGCCGACGTCCGGGGTGAAGGGTTCGGCCGTGCCGGTGGCGGCGTCGACGCGGACGAGTCCGAGGTCGGCGAGGCGGGCGAGGGCCTCGCGGACCTCCGGTTCGGTGCGGCCGAGACGTTCCGCCAGCTCGGCCGGGCCGCACCCGGGCCGCTCCAGGAGGAGCCGGTAGACGGCCTCCGGCTGCTCCGCTATGCCGAGCGCCTCCAGCATCCGGCGCCTCCCCTCGTCGCTGTCCGTGCCGCGACGATGCTAGAGGGGACACCCGTTCAGGTCTAGACCAATAAAGGGGCGGGGTCGGTCAGTCGGCCTGGTCCAGCCGCCGCCTGATCCCGTCGTCCAGCCGTACGCCCACCGCCTCCAGCGACTCGTCCAGCTGAACCGCCGAACTCGCCCCGACCACCGGCAGCACCGGGAGCCCGCCACCCAGCGCCCACGCCAGCACCACCTGGTTCGCGGTGAGGCCCAGCTCCTTCGCGACCTCGGCGAGGACCGCGAGCCGCCGCCGCGAACCCCCGTGCCGGTACTGCTCGGGTATCTCCTTGCGCGGATCCGTGTACGCGCCGGTCAGCTGCGTCGTGTACGCCACGAAGGTCAGCTCGGGCCGGGTCCCCAGATAGTCGAGCAGCTCCTCGGAGGCGTGCGGGTTCACCCCGAACTCCGCCCCGGGCCGCGGCCGCAGATACGTGTACCGCTGCTGCACGGCCGCGTAGTCCGGCACCCCCGCGGCCGCCGCCGCGCCCCGCGACTCCTCGACCCGCCAGGCCGCGAAGTTCGAGCAGCCCGCCCGGCCGATCTTCCCCGCCGCCACCAGCTCGCCGAACGCGCCCATCGTCTCCGCGACCGGGGTCGACCGGTCGTCGATGTGCGCGTAGTAGAGGTCGATCCGGTCCGTGCCCAGATTCCGCAGGCTCTCCTCCACCTGGCGGCGCAGCACCGGGGCGGACAGCCCCTCCGCGCATTCCGGCCAGGCCGAGCCGGGCGGGTCGGGCAGCGCGCCGACCTTGGTGGCGAGCACCATCTCGTCCCGTACGCCCCGGCTGCGCAGCCACCGGCCGATGACCAGCTCGCTCTCGGCGCCGGTCGCGCCGGGCTCCCAGAAGGCGTAGGTGTTCGCCGTGTCGATGAACGTCCCGCCGGCCTCGTGGAAGCGGTCCAGGACGGCGAAGGTCGCCGCCTCGTCGATCCGGGTGCCGAACGGCAGGGTGCCCAGACAGAGGGTGCTCACTCGCGGGCCGGACGGACCCCCGAGGGTGGTGTACTCCATGATCGTCTCCTCGTGTGCGGAGCCCCAGGCTGACGCCGTCGGGCCCGCGCTGTCATCGAGGATCGGGTGGCAGCCTCCGCCCGGTCACTTGGTGCCGCCGCCCCGGGTGCCGGGAGCGGCCGGCCGACCTGCGGCGTCGCGGAGGTGTCACGTTCGTGCCGGGCGGAAGCTGCCAGGGTCCCGGAGCGTCCGCCGGGGCGTGCCGGGCGCCGGGGCTCGGCCGCCGGGCTCGGCCGGTGGAGTGCTCCGGCCGGGCCTCGGCCGCCGGGCCTCAGCCGTTGGGGCGCTTGAGGCGGGCGACGAACTTGTACCGGTCGCCGCGGTACACCGAGCGCACCCACTCCACCGGCTCGCCCTGACCGTCGAGGGAGTGGCGGGAGAGCATCAGCATCGGCAGGCCGACGTCGGTGCCGAGCAGCCCGGCCTCGCGCGGGGTGGCGAGGGAGGTCTCGATGGTCTCCTCGGCCTCGGCGAGGTGCACGTCGTACACCTCGGCGAGGGCGGTGTAGAGAGAGGTGTACTTCACCAGGGAGCGGCGCAGCGCGGGGAAGCGCTTGGCCGAAAGGTGGGTGGTCTCGATGGCCATCGGCTCGCCGCTCGCGAGCCGCAGCCGCTCGATGCGCAGGACGCGGCCGCCGGGGGAGATGTCCAGCAGGCCGGCGAGGGTGTCGTCCGCGGTGACGTAGCCGATGTCGAGGAGCTGCGAGGTCGGTTCGAGTCCCTGGGCCCGCATGTCCTCGGTGTACGAGGTGAGTTGCAGGGCCTGGGAGA
This sequence comes from Streptomyces sp. NPDC059534, assembly GCF_042743475.1. Lineage (NCBI taxonomy): Bacteria > Bacillati > Actinomycetota > Actinomycetes > Kitasatosporales > Streptomycetaceae > Streptomyces > Streptomyces sp. NPDC059534. The sequence continues at coordinate 136,457 of NZ_JBHWAQ010000009.1, read as the reverse complement.
CCTTGGGCTTGGCCACGAACGTGCCCTTGCCCTGGATGCGCTCCAGGCGGCCCTCGACGACCAGCTCCTGGAGGGCCTGGCGCACGGTGGTCCGCGAGGTGTCGAACTCGGCGGCCAGGGTGCGCTCCGGCGGCACCGGCGTGCCGGGCGGCAGGGTCTCCGTCATGTCGAGCAGGTGACGCTTCAGCCGGTAGTACTTGGGCACACGCGCGGTACGGGTGACTGCCCCGCCCTCTGTCTCGGTGCCGCCCGCGTCCGTGGCCATGGCCTGCCTTCCCGACTCCTGTGCTGTTGCCGTCACCGGCTCCTCCGTCTGTCGCGGCTCACATGGTGGCACGCTTCGTGTGCCCTCACTGTTTCTCCTGCCGATATGTGCCGGTTCGGCGAGGAGGAGTCGTTCCCTGCCTCTTATACACCGAGGAGTCCCTCGTTGGTCTAGGCCATTCCGGCCGAGAGGTGTGGACCTCTCCCTCCGGCCTCCGTCGGCCTCGCCCGCGAGCCGCGACGGGGCGAGGTGTCGGTCCGATAACGGACGCCACTACCCGTCTTACGCACCCTTGACACCCCAAAAGGTCTAGGCCAAGCTCCGGGTACTGGTCTAAACCATTAAAGACCAGGTCCCAGCCCCACGAGCACTACCCGACGTATGTCTTCGCGCGGTGGGCAGGGGTTGCAGCATCCCTGAGGAGGGTGGCGTGAAGCGCAAGCTCATCGCGGCGATCGGCGTCGCGGGCATGATGGTTTCGATCGCGGCGTGTGGGGGCTCCGACAAGTCCGGAGACAACGCGGGCGGCGACGCCAAGGAGCTCACCGTCTGGCTGACGGTCGACGCCCAGAACAACTGGCCCGAGCTGGTCAAGGCCGCCGACGACGCGGTCACCAAGAAGCACCCGGGCATCAAGATCAAGCACGAGTACTACGGCTGGCCGGACAAGAACACCAAGCTCGACGCGGTGCTCGCCACGGACAAGGCCCCGGATGTTGTCGAAATGGGCAACACCGAGATGATCAGCTACATGGCCAAGGGTGCCTTCGCCCCGGTCGACGCGTCGAAGTTCGCGAACTCCGACAAGTGGCTCGACGCCCTCAAGGACTCGGTCACCTACAACGGCAAGACCTACGGTGTCCCCTACTACGCCGGTGGCCGTGTCGGCACCTGGCGCAAGGACGTCGCCGCGGAGGCCGGTGTCAAGGCCGCCCCGAAGACCTGGGCCGAGCTGACCGCCGCCCTCGACGCCATCCAGGCGAAGAAGGGCGACAAGTTCAGCGCCTGGTACCAGCCGTCGCCCGACTGGTACGCCGCGATGTCCTTCGTCTTCGACGCGGGCGGCTCCATCGCCAAGCAGGACGGCGAGACCTGGAAGGCGAACCTGTCCTCGCCGGAGTCCGTCAAGGGCCTCACCGAGTACAAGAACATCCTCGACAAGTACATGCACGGCGACAAGACGAAGGACGAGTCCGACCGTCCCGTCGTCTTCGGCCAGGGCAAGTCCGCGACGATCTTCGCCGCCGGCTGGGAGGGCGCCACCGCCGCCGACCCGAAGTCCGACAAGGTCGGCGGGCTGAAGGACAAGCTCGAGAACTTCGTGATGCCCGGCCCGTCCGGCAAGGCCCTCCCGGTCTTCCTCGGCGGCTCCGACCTGGCCATCCCGGTCAAGTCCAAGGCGCAGGGCGTCGCCGGCGAGTGGATCGCCGCCTTCACCGGCGCCGAGGGCCAGAAGGGCCTCATCGGCAAGGGCAACCTGCCGAACAACAAGGCGGACCTCGCGCCGCTGAAGAGCGACCCGGCCACCGCCGTCGCGGCGACCGCCGCCGAGTCGAGCTACTTCGTCCCGACCGCTCCGGGCTGGGGTCAGGTCGAGAAGGCCCAGATCCTCAAGACGATGCTCATCGACATCGCCAAGGGCAAGTCCGTGGAGGAGGCGGCCAAGGCCGCCGACACCGCGATCGACAAGGTCATCAACACCAAGTGACCTATGGGCAGGGCCCCGTCACCGTGACGGGGCCCTGCCGCCCGTACCACGAGAGGGATCGCTGAGGAGCACGGGATGAGTGCCGCAGACACAACCACCGCGAAGGTGCCGCCGGTGCGGCAATCGCCACCCTCCGGCTCCACAGCCGGTGGCCCGGGGAAGCCCGGCAAGAAGAACGGCGGGGCAGGCGTCCCATGGCTGCTGCTCGCGCCATGCCTCCTCGTCCTGCTCCTGGTACTGGGCTATCCGCTGGTCCGCCTGGTCGCCCTCTCGTTCCAGAAGTTCGGCCAGCCCCAGCTGTGGGGCTTCGAGGAAGCGGAGTCGGCCGGCTTCGACAACTTCACCAAGATCCTCACCGACAGTGAGTTCTGGGCCGTCGTCCTGCGCACCGTGATCTTCGCGGCCGGCGCCGTGATCGTCACCATGGTCCTGGGCATGATGATCGCCCTGCTGCTCCAGCGCGTCTCCGGCTGGGTCAAGGCGCTGATCAACATCGTGCTCGTGGCGAGCTGGGGCATGCCCATCATCGTCGCCACCGCCATCTTCAAGTGGCTCTTCGACGCCGACTACGGCGTGCTCAACTGGCTGCTCAGCCGCATCCCCGGCGTCGACATGATCGGCCACAACTGGTTCGCCAGCGGCCCGCAGGGCCTCGCCGTGATCATGCTGCTGGTCGTCTGGGGCGCCGTCCCCTTCGTCGTCATCACCCTGAGCGCCGGCCTCACGCAGGTGCCCAAGGAGCTCGAAGAGGCCGCCCGCCTCGACGGAGCCGGCGCCTGGGGCGTCTTCCGCTTCGTCACCCTGCCCATCCTCAAGCCGATCATCGTCATGCTGACCACGCTGTCGGTGATCTGGGACATGGGCGTCTTCCCGCAGGTCTACGTGATGCGCAACGGCCACCCGGAGCCCGAGTTCCAGCTGCTCACCACGTACTCCTTCGACCGGGCGTTCGTCGTCAACGACTACGGCACCGGCTCCGCGATCGCGCTCGTCACGGTCCTGCTGCTGCTCGGCGTCGTCGCCGTCTACATGCGCCAGATGCTCAAGATCGGAGATGTGGAGTGAGCGCCGCCAACGCCGCGGCAGCCCCGGCCAAGACGCCGGCGCCCGCCGTCACCCACCGCCGCAAGTCCAAGCTCGGCTGGAACCTCCTCGGTCTGCTCGTCGTCTTCACGGCCGGATTCCCGGTCTACTGGATGATCAACACGGCCTTCAAGCCGGCCAAGGACGCGATCGACCCGGACCCGCACTTCTTCCCGTCGACGTTCACGCTGGAGAACTTCAAGCGCGCCCTCGACATCGCCGACTTCTGGGGCCCGGTCCTCCGCAGCCTCGTCGTCTCGCTCGTCGTGGTCGTCATCGGCATCGCGGTCGGCCTGCTCGCCGCCCTCGCGATCTCCCGCTTCGCCTTCCGCGGCCGCAAGATCGTGATCGTCGGCATCCTCGCGGTCCAGATGGTCCCGCTGGTCGCCATGATCATCCCGGTCTTCCTGCTCCTGAACGACCTCGGTCAGTACGACAGGCTCAGCGGCCTGATCATCACCTACCTGACCTTCATCCTCCCCTTCACGGTGTGGACGCTGCGCGGCTTCATCGTCAACATCCCGAAGGAGCTGGAGGAGGCGGCCATGGTCGACGGCTGCACCCGCACCGGCGCCTTCGTCCGCGTCGTCTTCCCGCTGCTCGCGCCCGGCATGGTGGCCACCTCCGTCTACGGCTTCATCCAGGCGTGGAACGAGTACCTCTACGCCCTGATGCTGATGAGCCAGCAGAACCAGACGGCCACCGTCTGGCTCAGCAACTTCATCACCAAGAACGGCACCGAGTACGCCCCGATGATGGCCGGCTCCACCATGATGGCCGTCCCCATCGTGATCCTCTTCCTGCTCGTCCAGCGCAAGATGGCCGCCGGCCTGACGGCCGGCGCGGTGAAGGGATAACCGAGCCCCATGACCACTCTCGTACACGGCTCGGACACCCTGACGCGTGACGCGCTCACGGTCCTCCAGCCCGGCTTCGTCGGCACCACCGCCCCCGACTGGCTGCTCCGCCGCATCGGCGAGGGCCTGTCGTCGGTCGGCCTCTTCGGCCGGAACATCGTCAGCCCCGGGCAGCTCGCCGCGCTCACCGCGCAGCTGAGGGCCGAGCGGGACGACGTCCTCGTCGCCATCGACGAGGAGGGCGGGGACGTGACCCGCCTGGAGGTCAAGGAGGGCTCGTCCTTCCCCGGCAACTACGCCCTGGGCAGCGTCGACGACGTCGAGCTCACCCGGGCCGTGGCCCGCGAGCTCGGCCGCCGGCTCGTCCAGTGCGGGGTCGACCTCAACTGGGCGCCCTCGGCGGACGTGAACTCCAACGTCGAGAACCCCGTCATCGGCGTCCGGTCCTTCGGGCCGGACCCGGACCTGGTCGCCCGGCACACCGTGGCGTACGTCGACGGCCTCCAGGGCGTCGGGGTCGCGGCCTGCACGAAGCATTTCCCCGGACACGGCGACACCAACGTGGATTCCCACGACGCGCTGCCCCGGATCGATGTGGACCTCGCCACACTGCACGCCCGTGAGCTGGTACCTTTCCGCGCCGCCATCGCCGCGGGTACCAAAGCGGTCATGAGCGCGCATATCCTTCTGTCCGCGCTCGACCCCCACCGTCCGGCCACCCTGAGCCCGCAGATCCTCACCGGTCTGCTGCGCCAGGAGCTGGGCTTCGAGGGGCTGATCGTCACCGACGGCATGGAGATGCAGGCCGTCGCGGCGACGTACGGCATCGAGCGCGGATCCGTCCTCGCGATCGCCGCGGGCGCCGACGCCATCTGCGTCGGCGGCGGGCTGTGCGACGAGGACACCGTACTGCGGCTGCGCGACGCGCTGGTCGACGCGGTACGGACCGGTGAACTGCCCGAGGAGCGGCTGGCCGACGCCGCGGCGCGCGTGCGCGCCCTGGCGGCCTGGACCCAGGCGCACCGGGCTGGGGGCGGGGCTGAGACGGTGTCGGGCGCGGCAGTGCAGGAGGGGACCGCGCCCGGCACCGACATCGGACTCGTCGCCGCCCGCCGGGCCCTGAAGGTGACCCGCGGGGAGCGGCCCTACACGCCGATGACCGGCGCCCCCTACGTGGCCTCCTTCACCCCCGTCGCGAACTTCGCCGTCGGCGACGAGACGCCGTGGGGCATCGCCGCGGAGCTGGAGCGCCTGCTGCCCGGCACGGAGACCGGCTCGTACGACGAGTCCTCCGGCGTGGACGCGGTCCTCGCCGCCGCGGGGGAGCGCCGGATCGTGGCGGTCGTCCGTGACGTCCACCGGTACGCGTGGATGACCAAGGCCCTGGACGGCCTCCTCGCCGCCCGCCCCGACACCGTCGTGGTCGAGATGGGCCTCAACGAGGCGGAGCCCCGCGGGGCCCTGCACATCGCCACGCACGGTGCGGCCCGGGTCTGCGGCCGCGCGGCCGCCGAGGCCGTCGCGGGAACCGGCGCCTGACACGCCGCCACCCGTGCCCGTACGCGAAGGGGCCCGGCACCTGGAGAGGTGCCGGGCCCCTTCGCCGTGACCGGGGAAGCCTGGCCGGTCAGATGCCCTGCCAGGCGGGCTTGGCGGCGAACGTCTGACGGAAGTACTCCGCGAGCTTCAGCTTGGACGCGGCGGCCTCGTCGACGACGACCGTGGCGTGCGGGTGCAGCTGGAGCGCGGAGGCCGGCACCAGCGCCGCCACCGGGCCCTCGACGGTCTGCGCCACGGCCTCGGCCTTGCCCTCGCCGGTGGCCAGCAGCACCAGGTGACGGGCCTCCAGGATGGTGCCGATGCCCTGGGTGATGACGTGGTGCGGCACCTGCTCGATGTCGTCGTCGAAGAAGCGCGCGTTGTCCACCCGGGTCTGCTCGGTGAGCGTCTTGATCCGGGTGCGGGAGGCCAGCGAGGAGCACGGCTCGTTGAAGCCGATGTGCCCGTCGGTGCCGATCCCGAGGATCTGCAGGTCCACGCCGCCGGCCTCGGCCAGCGCCTTGTCGTACGCCTCGCAGGCCGCCTGGACGTCCTCGGCGGAGCCGTCGGGGCCCATGAACGCCTCCGGGGACAGCCCGAGCGGCTCGACGACCTGGCGGAGCACGGTGGAGCGGTACGACTCCGGGTGTCCGGCGGGCAGGCCGACGTACTCGTCCAGCTGCGCGATCCGGGCCCGCGAGGCGTCCACGGAACCGGCCGTGACCTGGGCGACAAGGGCGTCGTAGATCGGGATCGGAGTCGAACCCGTGGCCACGCCGAGCAGCGCGTCGGGCTTGCGGCGCAGGAGGCCGGCGATGCCGTCCGCGATGAGCTCGCCGCCCGCCTTGGCGTCCTTGACGATGACAACTTCCACGCTGTGCCTGCCGATCTGGTGAGGGGCTGGTGAGGGGCTGGTGAGGGGCCGTGTGGTATAGACCAATCTAAGGCCAAATCTAGCAGAGGAGAGGCCCTCTCCTCATGCCGTTCCACCCCACGGACGGCCACCGTCTCCATCGTCGGCCGCCCCTGACCCCCCAGCCACTCGGAGCCCTCCCGTCACACCGCGGAAGCCCCTTCCCGTACGGGCTCGGGCCGGCGAACCGCCCGAGGCGTCGATCCGGTCACCCGTCGTCCAGCGCGCGTCCTCCGCGACCGGGAAGGGCCACCACGGCGCCTGGCCGGCGGGGGAGCAGGGGGAGGGGGCGCCGGGAGCGGGGGGGAGAGGCGGAGGCGCCGGGGCGGGGGTGTGGGGGCGGGGAAACGGCCCCGGAAACACCCGCGGGCCGCGGCGCCTGACGGGACCCTCAGCCCGTCCGGCACCGCAGCCCGGAGTTGCTCGGCCGGGGGTGTGCGGTCCCTCGGCCGTGTGGGAGGTCTCGACGCAGTCAGGGCAGAGAGCGTCGGGTACCTCGTTCCACCCTCCTGTGCGGGGAGGGTGGAGGCTCTTTCACGTTCATTGTGGACTAGACCATTCTTGTCTGTCCATCCACAGGAACGCGGTGCTTCCCGGCCCATCCTCCAACACGGAGCCCCGGAGATCCAGGTTCACCGCCTTCGAATTCCGCGGGTACGCTCGCACCGTGCCCTCCATGAACGACCTCGTACGCCAGCACACCGCCCTGAGCGACTCCGACCTCGAGTGGCTCCACCTGCTGGTGTCGGAGTGGCAGCTGCTCTCCGACCTCTCCTTCGCCGACCTCGTCCTCTGGGTCCCGACCCTCGACGGCACGCGATACGTCTCCGTCGCGCAGATGCGGCCGAACACCGGCCCCACCTCCTACCAGGACGACATGATCGGCCACCTGGTCCCGCGCGGCCGCCGCCCGCTCCTCGACGCCGCCCTCGACGAGGGCCGGATCGTCCGCGAGGGCGACCCCGAGTGGCGCGAGGAGGTTCCGGTACGGGTCGAGTCCATCCCCGTGCGCCGCGAGGGCCGGGTCCTCGGCGTCATCGCCCGCAACACCAACCTGCTGACCGTCCGCACCCCCTCCCGGCTGGAGCTCACCTACCTCCAGTCGGCCTCCGACCTCGCGCAGATGATCGCCGCCGGGACCTTCCCCTTCCCCGGCGAACAGGTCGACATGGACTCCTCGCCCCGGGCCGGCGACGGCCTGGTCCGCCTGGACGCCGACGGCATCGTCCAGTACGCCTCGCCCAACGCGCTCTCCGCGTACCACCGGCTCGGGCTCGCCGCCGACCTCGTCGGCCAGCACCTCGGCCAGATCACCGCCGAACTCGCCCCCTCCCGCGGCCCGGTGGACGAGGCGCTGGTCACACTGGCCTCCGGCTACGCGCCCCGCGAGTTCGAGGTCGAGGGCAACGGCGGGGTGATCCAGCTGCGGGCCATCCCGCTCAAGCCCAAGGGCACCCGCATCGGTTCGCTGGTCCTGCTCCGGGACGTCACCGAACTGCGCCGCCGCGAGCGCGAGTTGATCACCAAGGACGCGACCATCCGGGAGATCCACCACCGGGTGAAGAACAACCTCCAGACGGTGGCCGCCCTGCTGCGCCTCCAGTCCCGCCGGATGGACTCCGACCAGGGCCGCGAGGCCCTCAACGAGGCCGTCAGGCGCGTCGGTTCGATCGCCATCGTCCATGAGACGCTGTCTCAGAACCTGGACGAGCGCGTCGAGTTCGACGAGATCGCCGACCGGGTGATCGCGATGGTCGCCGAGATCTCCCCGGGCAAGGTCACCTGCCGGCGCACCGGTCGCTTCGGCATTCTCGACGCCGAGGTCGCGACCCCGCTCTCCATGGTCCTCACCGAAGTCCTGCAGAACGCGCTGGAACACGCCTTCGCCCAGGGCGAGCAGGGCACCGTCGAGGTCGCCGCCGTGCGCGGCGAGCCCAGGGCCGACGCCCGGCTCCTGATCACGGTCCAGGACGACGGCTGCGGACTGCCCGAGGGCTTCGACCCGCAGCGCGCCGGCAACCTCGGCCTCCAGATCGTACGGACCCTGGTGGAAGGGGAGTTGGGCGGTTCCTTCGACATGCTCCCGGGTGCCGAGCGCGGTACGAAGGTGGTTCTCGACATTCCGGTGCAGCCGCAGAAGTAGCGGAAGGGCCCGGCCGCCGCTGCGGAAGCGCGGTGGCCGGGCCCTGCGCGGCAGCGAGCCCCGGACCGAAAGGAACCGGTCCGGGGCTCGAATGCTGTGGGTTACGCTGCGCGCTGCGGCTCGGGGGCGGTGATTGCGTACACGGTGTACGCGCCGCGTGCCTCAGGCTGTGCAGGTGGCTCAGGCGCTGGCGTTACGCGCCCGGTTGCGAGCGGCACGGCGCTTCATCGCGCGGCGCTCGTCCTCGCTGAGGCCACCCCAGACGCCGGAGTCCTGGCCGGACTCGAGCGCCCACTGCAGGCACTGCTCCATGACGGGGCAGCGGCGGCAGACGGCCTTGGCTTCCTCGATCTGCAGCAGCGCAGGACCGGTGTTGCCGATGGGGAAGAACAGCTCGGGGTCTTCCTCACGACAAACGGCGTTGTGACGCCAGTCCATGGCTGCTACCTCTCTAGGGTGTTACAAGCTGGTTGCTTGTGAATGTGAACGCTTTCACGAATCCCCCCGTAAGTGAAGGGCCGACTGCCAGGTGAACTGGTGTGGTCCAGGTACTGAGGAGGGGTTCTGGCTCTCAGTGGAGGCCGGTGTTGCGGGCCGTCCCGATCGCCAAGAAGAGACTCGCAAACCTCGACACCGGATACAACCCCTTCCGGAAAGTTTTTTTTGATTCCTCGGTGTCGACTAGGTCACAGCCGTACTTCTAAGGGGTGGATGCGCGCCTAAACGTTCGAGTGAAAGGACTTTGGGCCCTTCCACTCACACAATCACACGCAGTGCACGGCGTACGCCTGTGAACGTCACGCTCGTACGCAGTCCCAGGTGGTCTCCGTCCATCTGGAGGGGGAGGGGGACCTTCGAATGCAAGGTGAAGTCGGTCAGGTCGTGAAGAGTCACGGCGTGCTTGCCCCGCGGCCCCCGCTCCGGGGTCGAGGTGAGCAGCTGGGTGGCGTAACGGGCCACCGCCGGAGTGGACAGACGGCTCAGTCCGAGCACGTCGAGCGCGGTTTCGAAGGACGCCTCCGGGGACGCGTACACCGGACGATTGCCCAGGTAGGTCCAGGGGGAGGTGTTGCAGATTATGGAGAGGACCAGATCCTCGACCGGCTCCGCCCCGGGCCGCTCCAGCGTGATCGTGCCGTGCCGGCGGTGCGGCTCCTCCAGGAACTGGCGCGCCACCTGACGCAGATAGAGGGCGTGCGTGGATCTCTTCCCGCGCTCCCGCTGCTGTTCGACCCGGCCGATGACGCTCGCGTCGAAACCGAGTCCGGCGCAGAAGGTGAACCAGCGGGACGGAACCGCCTCGTCCTCCGTGCCCGGCGTCCCCGAGGCGAGCCCGAGGCTCACCGTGCGTGCCCGGCGCTCGCGCAGCGCGTCCAGCAGGGCGCCGGTCGCCTCCACGGCGTCGTTCGGCAGCCCCAGCGCGCGGGCGAAGACGTTGGTCGAGCCGCCGGGGACGACCGCGAGGCCCGGCAGCCGGTCGGGATCGGGCCCGCCGTGCAGCAGCCCGTTCACCACCTCGTTGACCGTGCCGTCGCCGCCGAGGGCCACGACCAGATCGATGTTTCCCGCGTCGGCGGCACGCCGGCCCAGGTCGCGCGCGTGCCCCCGGTACTCGGTGGTGACCGCCTCCAGCTTCATCTCGCTCGCGAGCGCGTGGATGAGCACGTCACGGGTGCGGGCACTGGTGGTGGTGGCTGCCGGGTTGACCACGAGAAGTGCGCGCATGAGCGCCAGCGTACCTACCCGGCGGTACCGGGCGCAGTCCAGGCCGTCGGCGGGAGCCCCCACCCGGCCCGCCCGGCCCCTCGCCCGCCCCGGCTACCCTGCCCTCTATGAGCAGTACGGAGCAGACCCCCCGCCCCACCCGTCTCGCCGCCGCGGCGGTCGTGGCCGGCATCGAGGCCCTCGGGCTCCTCGCCGGGGGTGTGTACATGCTGGTGCACGCCCTGACCGAGACGTCCGGCGACCTCACCGGGGCTTTGACCGGAGCGGTGACGCTCGCCGCACTCGGGCTGATCCCGCTCGCCGCGGCCCGCGGCCTCTGGCTGCGCCGCTCCTGGAGCCGCGGCCCGGCCGTCATCACCCAGATCCTGGCGCTGCCGGTCGCCTGGCAGATGCTCCAGGCGAACAGCGCGATGATCCCCGCCGGCGTCGTCCTCGCCGTCCTGGCGGTCACCGGGCTCGTCCTCCTGGTGAACCCGGCCACGACCGAGGCGCTCGGCATCCGGCGCCCCGGCCAGGACTCCCTCTAGGGCCTGTCGGCCCTACTCCTCGACGAGGAGCTTCTCCCTCAGCTGCGCCAGGGTCCGGGCCAGCAGCCGGGAGACGTGCATCTGCGAGATGCCGACCTCCTGCGCGATCTGCGACTGGGTCATGTTCCCGAAGAAACGCAGCAGCAGGATCCGCTTCTCCCGGGGCGGCAGGTCCTCCAGGAGCGGCTTGAGCGACTCGCGGTACTCGACCCCCTCCAGGGCCTCGTCCTCCGCGCCCAGCGTGTCCGCCACCGCCGGCGACTCGTCGTCCGTGTCGGGGACGTCCAGGGAGAGCGTCGAGTAGGCGTTCGCCGACTCCAGACCCTCCAGGACCTCCTCCTCCGAGATCCCGAGCCGCTCTGCCAGCTCGTGCACCGTCGGCGACCGGCCGTGCTGCTGGGACAGCTCCGCGGTCGCCGTGGTCAGCGAGAGCCGCAGCTCCTGGAGCCGGCGCGGCACCCGGACCGCCCAGCCCTTGTCGCGGAAGTGGCGCTTGATCTCGCCGACGACCGTGGGTGTCGCGTACGTCGAGAACTCGACCCCGCGGTCCGGGTCGAACCGGTCGACCGACTTGATCAGGCCGATCGTCGCCACCTGCGTCAGGTCGTCGAGCGGCTCGCCGCGGTTGCGGAAGCGCCGGGCCAGGTGCTCCACCAGCGGCAGGTGCATCCGCACCAGGCGGTTGCGGAGCTCGGCCTTCTCGGGGGAGCCCTCCGGCAGCTCGCGCAGCTCGAAGAAGAGAGCGCGGGCGCCGCTGCGGTCGTGCGGGTCCGGGACGGGGTCCGGGAGCTCGTCGGCCTCGTCCGCGTCGTCGGCCTGCCCGGCCTTCTCCGCGACCACGGCCGCCTCACCCTGCCCGGCCGCCTCGCCCTGCTCGCTCTGTCGCGCCCCGGGCGGCCCGGAGACGCCCTCGGGCGTCCCGGGGGCCTCCGGGACGCCTGGGGTCCCGGGAACCTCGTGGTGCTGCTCGTGCTCGCTCATCTGGTCCGCCTGCTCCGTAGCGACCTCATGCGGCCGCGCCTGCTGCTCAGGGATGCCGGCCGTCGCGTCCCCGCTCCTCACGCCGGGCCTGGCCCCGCGCCGCGCTGTTTGTACAGGCTGATCGAGACCGTACGGTCATCGGCCACCGACGACTCCACCTTTCCGGCCAGTGCCGACAGCACCGTCCAGGCGAAGGTGTCCCGCTCGGGTGCCCGCCCGTCCGTGGTGGGGGCGGACACCGTCACGTCCAGGGAGTCGTCGACCAGCCGGAAGACACAGCTGAGGACGGACCCCGGCACGGCCTGCTGGAGCAGAATGGCGCAAGCCTCGTCGACCGCGATCCGCAAGTCCTCGATCTCGTCGAGGGTGAAGTCCAAGCGCGCCGCGAGGCCGGCCGTGGCCGTACGCAGCACGGACAGATAGGCACCCGCAGCGGGCAGCCGGACTTCCACGAAGTCCTGGGTCCCGGGCTCGCCTGCGATCTGGGACACCCTCACCTCCAAGGTGGCACAAGCTCATTCGGGGTCCGGGGGGAGACACCCCCGAACCGGGCGGTACGCAGGGGGCTGCGCGGTCCGCCGTGACGCTATCGCGATCCGTCCCGCCGTGTCGCCGTGAGCCCCCGGCCCCCGATCACGCTCGTCACCCATGGTAGGCCCATGGGAGCGGACGGTGGCCAGGGCGCTGCGGGGGACGAAACCGAGCGACCGGCGGAGGGAGGACGTACCCAACCCCGGGGCGGTCGAACCGTGTCCCGCCCGAACCGTGTCCGCGGCGGGCGGTCCTCCGGTCCTGCCGTGCCCCGGGGACCTCAGACGATCGAGCCGTCCACGAAGCACCAGCGCCATGCCTCGCCCGGCTCGAAGGTCCGCATCACCGGGTGCCCGGTCGAGGAGAAGTGCCCCGTCGCGTGCTGTCCCGCCGAGGAGTCGCAGCAGCCCACGTGCCCGCAGCTCAGGCAGAGCCGCAGCTGGACCGGGTGCGTGCCGTCCACCAGGCACTGGGGACAGGTGGCGGCCAACGGCACCGGTTCGGGGCGCGGCATTTCGGCAACGTGCGGGCACTCGCTCATGATGGCCAGGTTACGTCGCGGTAGGGAACGGGGTCGGGGATGGACGCACTGCAGCTGGTGGCACTGGTGGCGGCGAGCGCCGCCATCGCGGGCTTCGCCCGCAGGACCCCCGTGCCCGCCCCGCTGCTCCTGGTCGCCGTGGGCCTCGCCGCCTCGTACCTGCCGGGGGTGCCGGACTACACGCTCGACCCGCACATCGTGCTGCCGCTGATCCTGCCCCCGCTGCTCTACACGGCCGCCCTCGACTCCTCGTACCTCGACCTGCGGGCCAACATCCGGCCCGTCGCGCTGCTCTCCGTCGGCTACGTCCTCTTCGCCACCGTGGCCGTGGGGTGGCTCGCGTACGTCCTCGTGCCCGACCTGCCGCTGACCGCCGCGCTCGTGCTCGGCGCGGTGATCGCCCCGCCGGACGCGGTCGCCGCCACCGCCATCGCGCGCAAGCTGGGCCTGCCGAACCGGATCACCACGATCCTCCAGGGCGAGTCCCTGGTGAACGACGCCACCGCGATCACCGCGTACAAGGTCGCCCTCGCGGCCGCCGTCGGCGAGGGCGTCAGCTGGGCGGGCGGCCTCGGGGAGTTCGCGCTCGCGGCGATCGGCGGCATCAGCGTCGGCCTGGTCCTGATGGTCCCCATCCACTGGCTCCGCCGCCACCTCGGCGAGGCCCTCCTCCAGAACACCCTCTCCCTCCTCATCCCCTTCGTCGCCTATGCGGCGGCCGAGGAGGTCGGTGCCTCCGGAGTCCTGGCGGTCGTCGTGGTCGGCCTCTTCCTCGGCCACAAGGCGTACCAGGTCGACTTCGCGACCCGGCTCCAGGAGGAGGCCGTCTGGAAGATGGTCGCCTTCGTCCTGGAGTCCGCCGTCTTCGCCCTGATCGGGCTCCAGCTCCCGTACGTCGTCCAGGGCCTCGGGCAGTACGGGATCGGCGAGGCGGTCTGGTACGCGATCGGGGTCTTCGTCGCCGTGGTCCTCGTCCGGTTCCTCTGGGTCTATCCGGCGACCTTCCTGCCCCGGTGGCTGTCGGGCCGGGTCCGGCAGCGGGAGCCGGGGGTGGACTGGAAGGCGCCCCTCGTCGTCGGCTGGGCCGGCATGCGCGGGGTGGTCTCCCTCGCCATCGCGTTCTCCATCCCGGTCGTCACCGACGGCGTGGAGTTCCCGTCCCGCAACCTCGTCCTCTTCCTCACCTTCACCACCGTCATCGGCACCCTCGTGGTGCAGGGCCTCACCCTGCCGCCCCTCATCCGGCTCCTGAAGCTCCCCGGGCGGGACGCGTACGCCGAGACGCTCGCCGAGGCGCAGGCGCAGAGCGAGGCGTCCCGGGCCGCGGAGGAATGCCTCGACGCGCTCCTCGAAGACGAGCGCAACGCCCTGCCGAAGCCCCTGGCCGACCGGCTCCGCACGGTCATGGAGCGGCGCCGCAACGCGGTGTGGGAGCGGCTCGGCGCCGTCAACGAGATCACCGGGGAGACCGCCGACGACACCTACCGGCGGCTCGCGCGCGAGATGATCGACGCCGAACGCGAGGTCTTCGTGCAGCTGCGCGACGCGCGTCGGATCGACGACGAGATGATGCGGACCCTGCTGCGCCGCCTCGACCTGGAGGAGGCGGCCGCCTACCGGGAAACCGACTAGGCAGGGCCCGGCCCTACCGGCAGGACGTCCCTCAGGCGTCCTGGGGCGCGCCCGTCACCACCGCCGCGAGCCGGGTACCCGCCGGGAACGCGCCCTCCTCCGCGAGGGTGACGAGGCCGTACAGCATTTTGGCCACATACAGCCGCTCGATGGCGAGTCCATGCCGCGCCTCGAAGTCCTGTGCGAACGCCTCCAGGGCCGGGGACGTGCGCGCGTAGCCCCCGCAGTGAAAGCGCTCGTCCAGCGCCCAGTCGCCGCGCGGGCCGCCGAACGCCGCCTCCTGGAGCGCCCGGACCTCCCCGCCCAGGAAGCCGCCCCGCAGCACCGGGACGCCCAGCGCCTTCTGCCCCGGGGCGAGGCCGGCCGCGAGGCCCGCCAGGGTGCCGCCCGTGCCGCAGGCGACGGCGACCGTGTCCGCGGCCCCGGAGAGCTCCCGGCCCAGCGCCTCGCACCCCTGGACGGCGAGCGCGTTGCTGCCGCCCTCCGGGACGACGTACGCGCCCGCGGGGGCCCGCTCCAGGAGCGCCGCCAGAGTGGCCGGATCGTTCTTCGCGCGGTACGTGGTCCGGTCGACGAACTCCAGCCGCATCCCGTCCGCCGCGCACCGCGCGAGGGAGGGGTTGAGCGGCCGCCCGGCCAGCTCGTCGCCGCGCACGATCCCGACCGTGGGGAAACCGAGCAGCCGGCCGGCGGCGGCCGTCGCCCGCAGATGGTTGGAGTACGCGCCGCCGAAGGTGAGCACCGGCCGCCCGTCCGCCGCGCGCAGGTTGAGCGCGAGCTTGCGCCATTTGTTGCCCGGCAGGTCCGGGTGGATCAGGTCGTCGCGCTTCAGCAGCAGCGTCAGTCCGCGCCGGGCGAAGCGCTCGTCCTCCACCGGCTCCAGGGGCGAGGGGAGCCGGGGCCGCAGACGGGAGAGGTCGAACGCGTTCACCCGGCCATTGTCCGTGCGCGCCGCGCGGTCAGCGCAGCCGGTCGGCGATCCGCTCCCGCATCGAGGCCATCGTGAAGCCGCGCGGGTCCACCTTCCCCGGCTGCCACTCCAGGTGCCCGATGACCGAGCGGTGCGTCCAGTGGTGCACCCGGCAGACGGCCGCGGCCGCCTTCGCGATGGCCTCCAGCTGGACCTTGGGCCAGGGGTCGTCGCCGTCCCCGAGGTTCTCGCACTCGAATCCGTAGAAGTGCCGGTTGCCGTCGGTGGTGGCCTCGTCGTCCGGCGGCAGGCGGCGCTCGGCGATGACCGCCCGGAGCACCTCGTCGTCGCCCAGTCCGGCGTGGTTGGCGCGCCCGTAGCCGACGAGGTGGACCGTGCCGTCCTTGGCGATGACGCCGTGGCACAGGGGCCCCGGCAGGGCCGCGTGGCCGTCCCGGCAGAGCCGTACCGTCGCGGCGGTGCCGCGGGTCACGGTGTGGTGGATCATCACGCCGTGGACCGGGCCCCAGGGCCCCTTGTGGTTGCGGTTGTGGGTGGACCAGTCGCCGACCTGGACGACCGTGAGGCCCTCGTCGCGCAGCGCGTCGAGGAACCTGCTCGCGGTCATGGGTGAGGCCATGGCGGACTCCCTTCGGGGGGCGGGTGAACTTCCGGATTACCGGATTCCGTCACTCCGCCGCCATCCGTTCGGACCGCGTGCGAGCCGATCCGGACAGGGCGCCACGGGGCCCGTGGGGCTCCGCTGTTCGGAGGGAAATCACGTGACATGCCCCGAAGATCGTCGAACAGTCCCACCCGAATGTGTAATGGCGCCGACACACTCCGTGCTGAAAGGCTTCGTCTCGCAACTCAGTCATACGAGAGGGAGTTCCATGTCCGTTGGTTCGGTTGGCGACGACGTCCGCGCGGAGCAGCAGGCGCCGCAGCAGAGTCTCGGCACCGCCGCCGCGCGGAACCTCGCCACGACCACCAAGTCGGCTCCGCAGATGCAGGAGATCACCTCCCGGTGGCTGCTGCGGACGCTGCCGTGGGTCCAGGTGCAGGGCGGCACGTACCGGGTGAACCGGAGGCTCAGCTACTCGGTGGGCGACGGCCGGGTCACCTTCGTCCAGACCGGAGAGCGCGTCGCGGTCATCCCCGCCGAGCTCGGCGAGATCCCCGCCCTGCGGGGGTACGAGGACGAGGACGCCCTCACCGAGCTGGCCGCCCGCTGCACCCAGCGGGAGTACGCGGCGGGCGAGATCATCGCCACCGCGGGTGCCACCGCGGACCGCGTGTACCTCCTCGCCCACGGCCGGATCGAGCAGATCGGCGAGGGGCCCTACGGCGACGAGGCCGTCCTCGGCGTACTCGCCGACGGCGCCTACCTCGGCGAGTCCTCCCTGGTCCGTGAGGACGCCATCTGGGAGTGGACCGCCCGGGCCGCCACGGCCTGCACGGTCCTGGAGCTCACCCGGGACGACGTGCGCAACCTCGCCGACCGGGCCGTCTCGCTCGCCGCCCACCTCGCGACCGTCGCCGCGCTGCCCGACCAGCGCACCAACACCTATGGCGAGGCGGCCATCGACCTCTCCGCCGGCCACGTCGGCGAGGCGGTCGTCCCGCACACCTACGTCGACTACGACGCCTCGCCCCGCGAGTACGAGCTGAGCGTCGCCCAGACCGTGCTGAAGGTCCACAGCCGCGTCGCCGACCTGTACAACCAGCCGATGAACCAGACCGAGCAGCAGTTGCGGCTCACGGTCGAGGCGCTCCGTGAGCGCCAGGAGCACGAGCTCATCAACAACAAGGAGTTCGGCCTCCTCTCCAACTGCGACTACGGGCAGCGGATCCAGCCGCACGACGGCGCCCCCAGCCCCGACGACATGGACGAGCTGCTCTCCCGCCGCCGGGGCTCCAAGCTCTTCCTCGCCCACCCGCGCGCCATCGCCGCCTTCGGCCGCGAGCTCAACAAGCGCGGTCTGGTGCCGGAGACCATCGACGTCAACGGCAACCGCATCCCGACCTGGCGCGGTGTCCCGATCTACCCGTGCAACAAGATCCCGGTCTCCGACGCCCGGACCACCTCGATCATCTGCATGCGTACCGGCGAGGCCGACCAGGGCGTGATCGGTCTGCACCAGACCGGCCTGCCCGACGAGATCGAGCCCAGCCTCTCCGTCCGCTTCATGGGCATCGACGAGCAGGCGATCATCTCGTACCTGGTCACGGCCTATTACTCGGCGGCGATCCTCGTCCCGGACGCGCTCGGCGTCCTGGAGAACGTCGAGGTCAGCCGCTGGCGCTGAGCCGGCGACGCTCGGGGGCGGGGACCGAACCCTCCCGCCCCCGGGCGTTCCCGGACCCGCCGCCGCGAAGGATGCGAGGGAAGAGACCGTGACCATGACCAGCACGGATGCCGTGGCCGACGGCCGGGGGGCCGTGCGGCTCCTGGACCAGACGCGCGCCGCCGTCAATCCCCAACTGCGTTCCACCGTCGAGACCCTGCCGGGTTCCATACGACGGGTGGCGATGTACCACTTCGGCTGGGAGCGTGCCGACGGCACCCCGGACGCGGGGCAGACGGGCAAGGCCATCCGCCCCGCCCTCGTCCTCGCGGCCGCCCGCGCCCTCGGCGCCGAGACGGCCCAGGCCGTGAAGGCCGCGGCCGCGGTCGAGCTCGCGCACAACTTCACCCTGCTCCACGACGACATCGTCGACGAGGACCCGACCCGGCGTCACCGGCCCACCGCCTGGACCGTCTTCGGCATCCCGGACGCCCTCATGGCCGGGGACGCGATGAGCGCGCTGGCCCTGCGGCTGCTCGCCGAGGACCCGCACCCCGCCTCCGCGGCGGCCTCCGCCCGACTCGCCGCCTGCATCATCGAGCTCTGCGCCGGCCAGCAGGCGGACTGCGCCTTCGAGCAGCGCGGCCCGCGCGAGGTCTCGCTCGACGAGTGCCTGGCCATGGCCACCGCCAAGACCGGCGCGCTGCTCGGCTGTGCCTGCGCCGTCGGCGCGCTCTACGCGGGCGCGGGTGACGAGGAGGTCGCGGCGATGGACGCCTTCGGCCGGGAGGCCGGGCTCGCCTTCCAGCTGATCGACGACCTCATCGGGATCTGGGGGGATCCGGACCGCACGGGCAAGCCGGCCGGGGCCGACCTCGTCGCGCACAAGAAGTCGCTGCCGGTGGTGGCGGCGCTCGCGTCGGGCACCCCGGCGGGCGACGAGCTGGCCGAGCTCTACTCCCGCCCGACCCTCGACGCGGCGGCCGTCCGGGCGGCGGCGGACGCGGTGGAGCGGGCCGGCGGGCGCGACTGGGCGCAGGCCCAGGCGGCCGAGCGGATGGGCCGGGCCGTCGAGTACCTGGCCCAGGCGGTGCCGGACCTGGCGGCGGCCGGGGACCTGCTCGCCCTCGCGGAGTTCGTCACCCGCCGCACGCGCTGACCGTTCGCGGTCCCGGGGCTCGCGGGTCTCAGCCCTCGGGGACGATCCGGGCGACCACGGTCTCGATCAGGTCGTCCAGGTCCCGGTCGCCGTGGAGGCCCGGGACCGTGAAGTGGTCGAGCAGCAGCCCCGTGAGGGCGAAGTAGAGCAGCCGGACCGTGTCCGCGTCCCCGGGCATCCCGGCGCCGAGGTGCAGCCGGATGTTCCCGTCCAGGTCGGAGCGGAGCACCTGGGTGAGCTGGGTCCGCAGCTCGGGACGGCGTACGGCCTCAAGACGGAGTTCGAAGAGCCCCAGGTAGCAGGTTCGCTCGGCCGTGAGCCGCCGGGCGACCGCCCGCATCAGCTCGACCACCAGGGCGCGGCTCGGCTCCGGCGGCATCGCGGTGTCGATGACGCCGGGCTCGGGGGTCAGCCGGACGAAGATCCGGTCGCCCACCTGGGAGAGCAGCCGGTCCCGGTCGGTGAAGTAGTTGGACGAGGTGCCCATGGGGACCCCCGCCCGGGCGTCGACCGCGCGGAAGGTCAGCCCGCGGGCTCCTTCGTCGGCCAGTACCTCGATCGCGGCGTCGAGCAGTGCCGCACGACGTTCCGGGTTCCTCGCCACGGCGGGGGCTCCTTTCGGGCTGAGCGTGTTTCCTCGAACATAGGGCTTGCCTAACCACTACAGGTGAAGCACTATAACTGTCGTGGTTGCGATCGCGGCCACGCGGCCGAGAAGAAGAGGACCGGTTTGCGCAAGCTCACCTACTACATCGCCTGCACCATCGACGGCTTCATCGGCGATCCCGAGGGCGATGCCACCTCCCTGTACAAGTACGCGGAGGCTTCGTACGCGCAGTGGATGGGTGCCGAGTATCCGGAGACCGTCCCGACGCACCTGCGCGAGCTCGCCGGCGTCGACGGCGACCCCCGGCACTTCGACACCGTGATCCAGGGGATGGGGTCGTATCGGATCGCCCTGGACATCGGCGTCACCAGCCCGTTCGGTCACCTGCGCGAGTTCGTCGCCACCCGCTCGCTGACCGAGTCGCCCGACCCCGACGTGGAGCTGATCGCCGACGACCTCGTCGGCCGCGTCCGCGAACTCAAGGCCGAGGGCAGCCCCCTGGGCATCTGGCTCTGCGGCGGCTCCACCATCGCCGGCGAGCTCGTCGAGGAGATCGACGAGCTGGTCATCAAGACGTACCCGCAGGTCTACGGCAGCGGCATGCCGATGTTCGGCGCCGGCTTCGAGCCCCGCGACTTCGAGCTCGGCGAGGTGCGCACCTTCGACAACGGCGTGCTCGTCCGCACGTACACCAGGAAGCGGTAGCGCGGGAAGCGCTCCCGCGCGGGGCGTCCTACCCTGGAGGCATGGGTGACGAGGCGCCTCGCACGACGCGGGACCCCCGGGCCGAGCCCAAATGCCCGGCCTGCGGCGTTCCGCGGGCCACCATGGCCACCCGGCACAAGGTCCTCGGGGCCTGGGTGCCGGAGTGGGAAGTCCAGCCCTGCCGCAACCCCGCCTGCGAGCTGTACGAGGGTGCGGAAGCCGCGTCCCCGCACGTGACCGGCAAGAACGGCGAGATCGGGAGAAGTCCGGCCCCGGGGTGACCGGCCGCGCGCCGGAGCCGGTCATACCGCTACAGTCCGCGCATGTCATCGGAGTCGACAGAAGTCTGGACCGGCTGGTACCGGGACCGCAGCGGCGCGGAAGCGATCGTCATCACGGCCGACGGGCGGCACGTCGCCACCCGGATCAGGGGGGTCGAGTACACGGGCGAGAGCTTCGCCGCGCTGAGCGCGAGCGGGGAGGGCGCGGCGGGTGCCGGCCATCCCCTCACCGGCTGCGTCCTGGAGTGGGACCTGCCCCTCCCCGTCGTCCTGGACGGCGCCGCCCAGCAGGCCACCCTCGCCTGCCTGCTGACGCTCGGCGAGCGGGCGGACCTCAGCCTGACGCTGCACTACGGCGGCGCCGCCTTCGAGGCGTGCGTCGCCGGAGGCGACTTCGAAGGGGCGCTCGACCGGGTCCGGCGCCAGCTGCCGCCCGGCGCGGACTTCGGACGCCGCCTCCTCCAGGCGGCCTGACGGCGAGCGGAGCCGAACGGAACGGCGGCGGCCCCTTCACGGGCCGCCGCCGTCCGTCGTTCAGGCTCTCCCGGCCCGGGTGCTCCCGGTCCGGGCTCTACCGGTCCGGATTCCGCAGGTCCGGATTCCGCCGGTTCAGGAGGTCTTGAACGCGGAGGCGAGACCGAAGCGCCACAACTGGTCGACGCGGGACCGCTCCTGGGCGTTCGGCTGGGCGTTCTGGCAGGACGTGCCGGGGCCGCCGCCCGACATCAGCTCGCTGCACGGGCCGCTGTAGTGGTCCGGCAGGCCGAGCACGTGACCGGTCTCGTGGGCCGTCACACGGGTGGAGTTGTACTGCTGGTTCTGCCGGTAGTCGAGGAAGATGTAGCCACCGCCGTGACCGTCGGTGCTGGCGTACGAGCCGCGCGAGTCGTTGCCCTCGTAGTACGCGAAGTCCGGGTTGCTCCCCTCGACGAGCCGGACGTTCGCCACCGAGCTGTTCCATATCTGGGCGGAGCGGGAGATCTGCGTGCGGAAGCTCGGCGCGTTGGCGGCGCTGTAGACGACGGTGACCGCGGCCGCGCCCGGGGCGGCGGCCCGCTTCTTCGCCACCGACTTCACGACGGCGTCGAAGAACGCCTTGTTGGCCTTGGCCTCCTCGGCCGAACCGGCGTACGCCACCTTGGCGGTGCCGGCGGTCACGGCCGGGGCCGAGGCGGCCGCCGGGGCCGTGCCGAGGGAGGCGGTGAGGCCGAGACCGAGGGTGGCGGTCAGTACGGCGGTGAGGACCTTGGGGTGACGCATGGGGGGCTCCTCCTGTTGGGGTTGGAGAGAGTCTCGGGGGAGCCGGGGCGTGCGGGGATGATGCCAACCGCCGATAGCTCCGCCGCATCACCCTCGGTCGGAGCCCTCAACTGCCATGGAATGCAAGGAGATTGAGGCGTTCCGGATGTCTGGTGCGACGCCCGGCCGCCGCCCTACCCTCGGGGCATGGAGCTGGAGGTGAGACACCTGCGCGCGCTGTGCGCCATCGCGGACACGGGCAGCCTGCACAAGGCGGCGCGGCAACTCGGCATGAGCCAGCCCTCGCTGACCACCCAACTGCGCCGCATCGAGAACTCCCTGGGCGCCGAGCTCTTCTCCCGCGGCCGCACCGGCTGCCGCCCCACCCCGCTCGGCCGCTCGCTGCTCAGCCGCGCCCGCCCCCTCGTCGCGGACATGGCCGCCCTCGTCACCGAGGCCCGCGCCGCCGCCGCCGGCACCGGCGGCCCCGGGCTCCGCGTCGGCTCCACCGCGAGCCGGGCCCTCCCGGGCTGGCTCCGCCGGCTGCGCCAGCGGCTGCCGGACACCGACGTCGGACTCCGCATGGACGTCTCCGCCAACGCGCTGCTGCGGTCGGTCGCCGCCGGCCAGCTCGACGTGGCGTTCGTCCACGAGGTCGAGGGCTGCCCGTTACGGGTCCCCGACGGCCTCGACGGAAGGGTGCTCGTCGCCCGCGAACCGCAGTTCATCTCCATGGCCCGCGACCACCCGACCGCCGGCCGGTCCGTCGTGGACCTCGCCGACCTCGCCGGCGACCACTGGATGGTCGACCCCACCGTGGACGGCGAATGGGACGGCCTGCGCCGGGTCCTGGGCGACGCCGGCATCGACCCGCCCCTGCTGCACGGCGACTACCACACCGCCGCCTCGCTCATCGTCCTCGGCGAGGCCGTCGCCCCCTGCCAGCCGACCTCGGCCCCGCGCGAGGACATGGCCATCCGCCCCCTGCGCGGCGACCCGCTGGCCGTCCGGCTCCTGCTGTACGCGCGCCCCGGGGCACCCCTGGACCTGCTGTACGCGGAACTCGCCGCGGCCTACCGGGAAGTGGCCCTGCGAGCCGCCCCGTACCGCGAGTGGCTCCGCCGCCAGGGGACGGCGGCCGGGCTGTCGGTGGGACCGTGCATGATGACCGTATGAGCGAACGCGAAGGCGGCTCCGGCCGGGCAGTGGCACGCCACGCGCACCTGGAGGACCTGCCCCGGGCAGCGGTACGCCACGCGCACCCCGGGGACCTGCCCCGGGTCGTGGAACTCGTCGCCGAGCACGCCGCGTACGAGAAGGCGGCCGCCCCGGCGCCCGGCCTCGCCGACCGCCTCGCCCGCCTCCTCTTCGGCCCCGAACCGCCCCGCCTCCGCTGCCTGGTCGCCGCCCTCCCGGACGGCACCCTCGCCGGCTACGCCACCTGCGCCCCCGAACTCTCCACCTGGGACGGCGCCGAATACCTCCACATGGACTGCCTCTACCTCACCGAAGCCTCCCGCGGCCACGGCCTCGGCCCGCTCCTCATGGCCGCCGTCCGAGCCGAGGCCCGCGCACTCGGCCTCACCGACGTCCAGTGGCAGACCCCCGTATGGAACGAAGGAGCCATCCGCTTCTACGACCGCCTCGGCGCCACCTCCAGGGGAAAGCACCGCTACACCCTCCGCGCGGACCCCGCCGCCCCCTGATCGTGTGGGCCGCGGCTCCCGAGGGTGAGGAGTCTCGGTGTGGTGCCGGGGCCGGGCCGGTGGCGCGTGGGCCAATGAGGAGATGACCGAGAGGCCGAGCAACGGACGACTCCACCAGATCCGGCGGCGGCGTACCGCCCGGCGCCCCGGTCCGGAACGGGGCGGGACCGGTGGAACCACCTCCCGGCTCTCCCTGCTGCTCCTGAGTCTGCCGGGCCTCGCCGCCGTCGCCGCCCTGCTCTTCACCTGGCTCCAGGTCGGCCAGACCGGCAAGGAGCTGCGGATCATCGAGGAGGGCCAGATCACCACCCGCTTCAACACCGCGATCGGGAACCTGGGTTCCGACTCCGTCGACGTCCGGCTGGGCGGGATCTACGCGCTCGAACGCATCATGAACGACTCGCCGCCGGACCAGGGCAGCGTGGTGTCCGTGCTCTCCGCCTACATCCGGCGCCACTCCCCGGTGCGGCCCGGAGGCGCGCCGTCCGCCCCGTCCGTCGACGCGGTCGCCGCCATGAACGTGCTCGTACGGCGCAGGCCCGAGCACGACCAGGGGCTCTCGGTGGTGCTGAGCGGCGTCAACCTGCGGGGCTGGGCCCCGGTCCAGCCG
This sequence comes from Streptomyces sp. NPDC059534, assembly GCF_042743475.1. Taxonomy (NCBI): domain Bacteria; kingdom Bacillati; phylum Actinomycetota; class Actinomycetes; order Kitasatosporales; family Streptomycetaceae; genus Streptomyces; species Streptomyces sp. NPDC059534. The sequence goes on along the minus strand of NZ_JBHWAQ010000009.1, from coordinate 112,507 downwards.
ATCGCGGCGGGCGACAGGCGCGCCGTCCACCTGCGCGAAGCCGTGCTCTCGGGTGCGGACCTGCGGGACGCGGAGTTCATCGACGCCGACCTCCGCGGCGCCGAACTCGACCACGCCGACCTCAGCGGTGCCGACATGACGTTCACGAATCTCGCGGAGGCGTCCCTGGACCGCGCGCGGCTGCGCGACACGGCCTTCAGCGGCTCGGACCTCACGGCCGTCCAGTTCTGCTTCGACTCCGGGCAGTGCGCCGACCTGACGGGCACGGACCTCTCGGGAGCCGACCTCTCGGGAGCCTCCTTCCCCGGCGCGGACCTGCGGAAGGCGCTGTTCTGCTCGGACGTCTTCCTGCAGCGCGTCGGCCGCGAGGACCCCATTTCCGAAGGCCGGTGCGCGTCCCTGCGCACCGTGGACCTGACGGCGGCGGACCTCTCCGGCGTCGACCTGGCCGGCGCGGACCTGACGGGTGCGGATCTGACCGGCGCGGACCTGACCGGCGCGGACCTGACCGGCGCCGACCTGACCGGCGCCGACCTCACGGACGCCAAGCTGGACGACGCCGTCCTCGCCGGAACACGCGGCCTGCCCCCGTCGCTCCGGAAACGATGAAGCCGCGGGCTCAGGCCGACGGTCCGCCGCCGCGCAGGCCGTCGACGACGTGCGCGACATGGTGTGCGGCCTCGGCGGGGTCGAGCGCCGCGTGTCCGACGAGCAGGCGGTACCAGAAGGTCCCGAAGATCTGGTCGGTCGCGAGCTCCAGATCGGCGCCGGCGGGCAGTTCGCCCCGGTCGAGGCCGCGGGTCAGCAGCTCCTTGACGACGGCGCGGCGGCTCTCCACCCACTGCCGGAAGGGTTCCTCGAAGGCGGGGTCGAGCTGGGCCTCGGCCATCAGGCCGCGCAGCGCCCGCACCCTCCGAGGGTGCCCCGTCACCCCGTAGAGCGCGGTGACGAACGCGGTCAGGTCCTCGGTGAGACGGCCCTCGTCGGGTACGGGCATGCGCTGCTCGATGGTCTGCCGGTACGCGTCCATGACGAGCGTCGGCCGGGACTTCCACCAGCGGTAGACGGTGCTCTTGGCGACGTCGGCGCGCCGGGCCACGCCCTCCATGGTGACGCCCTGGTAGCCGACCTCCTCCAGGAGTTCGGCCGCCGCGGCGAGTACGGCGTCGTGCGCGTCCTGGCTGCGTACGCGGCCTCCGGTGCGGGGGGCGGCGGTGCGGCGGGCGGGGGGATTCTCTGCGGACACCCGAGCACCGTAGCAGTGTGCTAGCTTTAAATCGAAACGCGACGCAGCGTTTCGATTAAGGGCTTCGACGAGGGGGAAGATCATGAGCACGGTCATCGTGTCGCACGGGCTCGGGATGAACAGCGCCGACCACTGGTACCCGTACCTTCAGGACGAACTGACCACCACCGGCCACCGGGTGCGCGTCCCCCGGCTGCCCGACGCACACGCACCCCAGGCGGACGCCTGGCTCAAGGCACTGGCCGCCGAGACCGCCGACGCGCCCGCCCCCGACACCGTCCTCGTCGGCCACAGCCTCGGCGGCGTCAACGTGCTGCGCCTCCTCGCCCAGCACGACGTCGACGCCGAGGGCCCGTACGCCGGAGTCGTCCTCGTCGCCTCCATGGCCGGCGAAGTCGGCTACGACGCCCTCGCCCCCTTCTTCGAGCCCGGCTTCGACTGGCCCCGCATCCGCCGCGCCGCCGCCTCGTTCCGCATCCTCCACGCCGCCGACGACCCGGTCACCGGCCCCGCCACCGCCGACCACGTCATGAAGTTCGTGACCGAACTCGGCGCCACCGCCACCCTCTCCGCCATCGGCGGCCACTTCCCCAGCACCGACACCACCCTCACCCGCCTCCCCGAGGCCCTCCGCCTGATCACCGACCTCCTCCCGGCCTGACCGCACACGCGAAGGGGCCCGACCGTCGCCGGTCGGGCCCCTTCGTGCATCCGGGAACGGGGAAGGTCAGGCCTTCTTCGTCTCCCAGAAGATGCGGTCGATCTCGGCGATGAGTTCCAGCGCCTTTTCGCCCGTCTTGGGGTCGGTGGACGCCTTGGCGGCCGAGAGGGCCTTCAGGGTGTCGTTGACCAGCTGGTTGAGCTCGGGGTACTTCTCGAAGTGCGGGGCCTTGAAGTAGTCGCTCCAGAGCACCGAGACGTGGTGCTTGGCGAGCTCTGCGCGCTGCTCCTTGATGACCGTGGCGCGGGCGCGGAAGTGCGCGTCCTCGTTCGCCTGGTACTTCTCCTGGACAGCCTTGACCGACTCGGCCTCGATGCGGGCCTGGGCGGGGTCGTACACGCCGCAGGGGAGGTCGCAGTGGGCGCTGACCGTCACCTTGGGGGCAAACAGGCGGGAGAGCATTGAGCCGTCCTTCCTCGTGATCGTCTTCTCAGGTGGGACATTACTCGGTGAGAAGGGCGTTTTCGCGGGCGCCCCCTGGGGCTTAGGTCAAAAGTCCAGGGTCACCATGGGACTCGTGTACGAGTCGACGAGCGGGCGCGCGGGCGGACCGGGAGGTGCCGGATGAGGGAATCGGGGCGGGAGCAGGTGGCGGAGGCCGGGGCTCCGTTCGGGATCGCCGAGGTGACGGGGGTGTCGATGGTGCCCACGCTGCTCCACGGCGACCAGCTGCTCGTGCACTACGGCGGGCGGCTGCGGCCCGGCTGCGTGGCGGTGCTGCGCCATCCGCTCCAGCAGGATCTGCTGATCGTGAAGCGGCTGATCGAGCGACGGGACGGCGGCTGGTGGGTGCTGGGGGACAACCCGGCCGCGGAGGGGGACAGCCGGGTCTTCGGGGCCGTACCGCCCGAGCTGGTTCTCGGGCGGGTGCGGGCCCGGTACAGGCCGGTGACGCCGGGGCGTCAGCGGTCGGCGGTGGTGACGCTCTCCTGGCTGGTCTCGGCGGTGAGGCCGGTGTGGTCCGACCGTTCCGCCTCCAGGCGCTTGCGGGCGCGGTAGGCGGCGACGTTGGCGCGGGTGGCGCAGCGGTCCGAGCAGTAGCGGCGGGAGCGGTTGGTGGAGGTGTCGAGGTAGGCGTTGCGGCAGGGCGGTGCCTGGCACAGGCCGAGCCGGTCGGCGCCGAACTCGGTGAGGTGGAAGGCGAGGCCCATGGCCGCGATCGCCGCGTAGCCCGCGGTCGGGTTCGAGGGGTGGTCGGCGAGATGCATGTGCCAGCGGGGGCGGCCATCGTCGTCGAGGAGGTCGTGGCCGGAGATCTGGGGGCTGACGGGGAACTCCAGGAGGAGGGAGTTCAGCAGGTCGACGGCGCCCGTGTGGTCGTCCTCGTCGGCCGCGGCGAAGACCGCCCGGAGCCGGGCGCGTACCGACCGGAAGCGGGCGACGTCGGGGTCGGTGACCCGCCGGGCCATCTGGGTGGCCGGGCCGAAGAGGTCCCGGATCACCTCGACGGAGGTCAGGGTGTCCTTGCCGCGAGCCGGCTCCTCGGTGTTGACCAGACGCACGGCATAGTCCGAGTAATAGGCCAGTTCCACTTGTAGTCCTTACTCCGGCGGGCTAGGGTCTCGGTCGTGAGGGGTAACGGCTGTGTCCCCTTCGAGGGTATTACGAAGGGGACGGGAGGGTACGGCGATGACCGGAACCGACTGGGCGGCCTGGCAGCGGAGCTGGGACCGTCAGCAGGAGTGGTACATGCCGGACCGCGAGGAGCGGTTCCGCGTGATGCTCGACATGGTCGAAGCGGTCGTGGGACCGAAGCCCCGCGTGCTCGACCTCGCCTGCGGTACGGGAAGTATCACGGATCGGCTCCTCCGGAGGTTCCCCGATTCCACCAGTACTGGAGTGGATCTCGACCCGGCCCTCCTGGCCATCGCCGACGGGTACTTCGCCGGCGACCCCCGCGTCACCCTCGTGGCGGCCGACCTCAAGGACCCGGAGTGGACCGCGGGGCTGCCCCACGACACGTACGACGCCGTCCTGACCGCCACCGCCCTCCACTGGCTCCACAGCGAGCCCCTGACGGCCCTCTACGGGCAGCTCGCCGGTCTCGTCCGGGACGGCGGCGTCTTCATGAACGCCGACCACATGATCGACACGACCACCCCGCGGATCAACGCCGCCGAGCGCGCCCACCGGCACGCCGCCATGGACCGGGCCAAGGCCGACGGGGCCCTGGACTGGGCCGAGTGGTGGGCCCTCGCCGCCGAGGACCCGGCCCTCGCCGGCCCCACCGCCCGCCGCTTCGAGATCTACGGCGAGCACGCCGACGGCGACATGCCCTCCCCGCGCTGGCACGCCGAGACCCTCCGCGCCGCCGGCTTCGGCGAGGCGCGCCCGGTCTGGGCCTCGCCCTCCGACACCCTGCTCCTGGCGGTGAAGTAGACCGGCCGGACACGACGGAAGGGGCGGTACGGGAGACCCGTACCGCCCCTTCGTGCCGTTTACAGCACCTTGGACAGGAACGCCTTCGTCCGGTCGTGCTGCGGGTTGGTCAGGACGTCCCGGGGGTGGCCCGACTCGACCACCACGCCGCCGTCCATGAAGACCAGCGAGTCGCCGACCTCGCGGGCGAAGCCCATCTCGTGCGTGACGACGACCATCGTCATGCCCGACTCGGCCAGGTCCCGCATGACGTCGAGGACGTCGCCCACCAGCTCCGGGTCGAGCGCCGAGGTGGGCTCGTCGAAGAGCATCAGCTTCGGCTCCATCGCCAGCGCGCGGGCGATGGCGACGCGCTGCTGCTGGCCGCCGGAGAGCTGCGCGGGGTAGCTCCCCGCCTTGTCGCCCAGGCCGACCCGGTCGAGCAGGCGCTCGGCACGCTCGCGCGCCACCGCCTTGGTCTCGCCCTTCACCTGGATGGGCGCCTCCATGACGTTGGCCAGGGCCGTCATGTGCGGGAAGAGGTTGAAGCGCTGGAAGACCATGCCGATGTCGCGGCGCTGGGCGGCGATCTCGCTGTCCTTCAGCTCGTAGAGCTTGTCGCCCTTCTGGCGGTAGCCCACCAGCTGGCCGTCGACGTACAGCCGGCCGGCGTTGATCTGCTCCAGGTGGTTGATGCACCGGAGGAAGGTCGACTTGCCGGAACCGGACGGGCCGATGAGGCAGAACACCTCGCCGTTCTGCACCTCCAGGTCGATGCCCTTGAGGATGTGAGCGGCGCCGTACGACTTGTGGACGCCCTCGGCCTTCACCATGGCGGTCATCGGGTCACCGCCTCACGGTTGGAGAATCGGGAGAGGTTCGCCTTGATCTTCTGCCACGGGGTGGGCGGCAGGGAGCGCAGCGACCCGCGGGCGTAGTGCCTCTCCAGGTAGAACTGCCCGACGCTGAACACCGAGGTCAGGATCAGGTACCAGATCGAGGCGACGAAGAACATCTCCATCACCGCGAACGAGGTCGAGGCGATGTCCTGAGCGGCCCGCAGAAGGTCGGGATACTGCACGGCCACGACCAGGGACGAGGTCTTCAGCATGTTGATGAACTCGTTGCCCGTCGGCGGGATGATCACCCGCATCGACTGGGGGAGCACCACGCGTCGCATCGTCTTCGCCTGGCTCATGCCCAGCGCGTGCGACGCCTCCGTCTGGCCCTCGTCGACCGACTGGATGCCGGCCCGGACGATCTCCGCCATGTACGCGCCCTCGTTGAGGCCGAGACCCAGCAGGGCGGCCAGGAAGGGGGTCATGACATCGGTCATCTCGTCCTTGTAGAACCCGATGTTGAAGATCGGGAAGATCAGGGCGAGGTTGAACCAGATCAGCAGCTGCACGTAGACCGGGGTGCCGCGGAAGATCCAGATGTAGAGCCAGGCGACGGTGCTCGTCACCGGGTTCTTGGACAGGCGCATGACGGCGAAGACCACGCCGAGCACCAGACCCAGCGCCATCGAGGCGACGCTGATCAGGACCGTGTTCCCGAGGCCCTCGAGGATGCTGGGGTCGAACAGCTTCTCGGGGACGGTCGCCCAGCGGACATCGCCCTGGGAGAACGCCACGGCGAGCAGCACCAGCAGTGCCGCCACGACGAAACCGGCGACCCAGCGACCGTAGTGGCGGACCGGAATGGCCTTGATGGCCTCCGGCGGGATCGCCGTCGGGGCGGGGGACGCCCCGGCGGGAACCTTGTCGACCTTGTCTTTGTCGAACTTGTCAGTCACAACGACTGCCCTTCAGTGGTGCCGGGAAGTCAGGAGCCGCCGTTGATCTTGGCCGCGGGGATGGCGCCGTCACCGGCGTTCCACTTGTCGAGGGCGGCCTTGTAGGAGCCGTCCTTGATGGCGGCGTCCAGGGCTTCCTTCAGCGCGTCGCGGAGCTGGGTGTTCTTCTTGTCGACGGCGATGCCGAAGAGGCCGGCGTCGGTCTTGTTGGCGATGGCCTCGAAGTCGTTGCCGCCACCCGCGGTCTGCGCGATGTACGCGGCGACCGGGGAGTCGTTCAGGTCGGCGACGGCGCCGCCCGCCTTGACACGGGTCTGGGCCTCGGCGTCGGTCGGGAAGGACTCGAAGGTGAGGGCCGGCTTGCCGTCCTTCTTGCACTTCTCGGCCTGGTCCTTGGCGGCCTGCTCGTACGTGGTGCCGCGCTGGACCGCGAGCTTCTTGCCGCACAGGTCGTCGAGCGACTTGATGTTCTGGGGGTTGCCCTTCTTCACCAGGATGCCCGTGGAGGCGGTGAAGTAGTCGACGAAGTCGACACCGGTGCCGGTCTTCTGGCCCTTGTCGTCCAGACCCTCCTGACGGGCCTTGGTGTCGGTCATCGAGGACATGACGATGTCGGTGCGGCCGGTCGGCAGGGCCGTGAGCAGCGTGTCGAAGGTGCCGCTCTCGAACTGGAACTTCACACCGAGCTGCTTGGAGAGCGCCGCGGCGATGTCGGGGTCGACACCGACGACCGTCGCGCCCTGCTTGAACTCCATCGGGGCGTAGGTGGCGTCCGTGCCGACCTTGATGACGCCGGCCTTCTGGATGTCCGCGGGCAGCTTGGCGAAGAGCGGGGCCGTGGAGGCCGCGCCGGACTTCGTGCCGCCCTCGGGCGTCGAGGCGCTCTCGGTCTGGTCGCCGCAGGCGGTCAGCAGCATGGAGCCGGCGACCGCGATGGCGGCGACCGCGGCAAGACGGGAGGTGCGGGTCTTGGCGACGGTCGTACAGCGCGTGGAGCGTGCGGTCATGGTCGGGTTCCTCCGGCGTTGAGGGAGTTGCCAGTAGGTCGCGTACGCGTCTTCGAGTGCCGCGACCTCGTGTGATTACGGCATCTTGCCATTCGGACCGCCTCAAACCGACGGCCAGTGATGTCAAAATCGGGTAACGGGTGACCCCTGAATCGCGACAGGCCGGTACATCAGGGCCGGATCTTCTGCGGAATCCCTTCCCCATCGCCGGAGAATCTCCGGTTCATCTCGCCATTCGGACGAGTCGAAGACGGCCATTCGGGTGGGGTGCACATCTATAGGGACATCGGGTGACGTGTCGTTCTCCGTCCGTGTCCGGATGCACTCGGTATGAGTCGCGTCACCGAGCGGTTATGGACTCGTCTGCGGTGCCGTCCGTCCGGTAAGAAGGATCCTTACACCCCTCATCCGGGGCTCAGGGCGCGTTGTGCGGCGCGCCCGAGCGGCTGCCCGACAAGGCCGGCCGCGGTGCCTCCCCACCCCTCCTCAACCAGGAGTGGCCACCCTCAAATGAAACAGACTTAAGGGGTCAACCCAATGGCAGCGGAGATCGTCAATCCTCGCAATGACAGCGGTACCGAAGGAGCTCAGGAGGAGCCCTTCGACGCTGTCTTCGCCCTCCACCGGGGAGGCAAGATGGCCGTGCAGGCCACCGTGCCCCTCCGGGACAAGGACGACCTGTCCCTCGCGTACACGCCCGGCGTCGCCAAGGTGTGCACCGCGATCGCCGAGCAGCCCGAGCTGGTCAACGACTACACCTGGAAGTCCAACGTCGTCGCGGTCGTGACCGACGGGACGGCCGTCCTCGGCCTCGGCGACATCGGCCCGGAGGCATCCCTCCCGGTCATGGAGGGGAAGGCCATCCTCTTCAAGCAGTTCGGCGGCGTGGACGCGGTCCCGATCGCCCTCGCCACCACCGACACCGACGAGATCATCGAGACCGTCGTCCGGCTCGCCCCGTCCTTCGGCGGCGTGAACCTGGAGGACATCTCGGCCCCCCGGTGCTTCGAGATCGAGCGCAAGCTCCAGGAGCGCCTCGACATCCCGGTCTTCCACGACGACCAGCACGGCACCGCGATCGTCACCCTCGCCGCCCTCCGTAACGCGGCGAAGCTGACCGGCCGGACCCTGGGCGACCTGCGCGGCGTCATCTCCGGAGCGGGCGCGGCCGGCGTGGCCATCGCCAAGTTCCTCCTGGAGGCCGGCCTCGGCGACGTGGCCGTCGCCGACCGCAAGGGCATCGTCAGCCGTGACCGCGAGGACCTCACCGACGTCAAGCGGGAGATCGCCGAGCTCACCAACAAGGCGGGCCTGAGCGGTTCCCTGGAGACCGCCCTCGCCGGCGCCGACGTCTTCATCGGCGTCTCCGGCGGCACGGTCCCCGAGGAGGCCGTCGCGTCCATGGCTCCGAACGCCTTCGTGTTCGCCATGGCCAACCCGAACCCCGAGGTCCACCCCGACGTCGCGCACAAGTACGCGGCCGTCGTGGCGACCGGTCGTTCGGACTACCCGAACCAGATCAACAACGTCCTCGCGTTCCCCGGCATCTTCGCCGGCGCGCTCCAGGTCCGGGCCTCCCGGATCACCGAGGGCATGAAGATCGCCGCGGCGAACGCCATCGCGGACGTCGTCGGCGACCAGCTCGCCGCCGACTGCGTGATCCCGTCGCCGTTCGACGAGCGGGTCGCCCCGGCCGTCGCGACCGCGGTCGCCGCCGCGGCCCGCGCCGAGGGCGTCGCGCGCCGCTGACGCGGTTGAACAAGGCGCTCGGCCGGCGCGACCGCGAACCACGCCGGCCGACGCGCCCCGAGTACGCCGAAGGGCCCCGTTCCGCACACCGGGACGGGGCCCTTCCGCGTACCGGGACCGGGTCCTTCCGCGTACCGGGACGGGGCCCTTCGGCGTACCCGGAGATCCCGGGGGCGCGGCGCGACACGGGTCACACCGGGGGCTGGTTCCCCGCCCGCCCGCGGGCCCCTAGGGTCGGGGCCATGTTCGCTGCCTACGCTGCCCGAATCGACCGTGACCAGCCGCTGAACGGCCTTGAGTTGGGCGAACGCCCCGAACCCGAGGTGCGGCCGGGATGGACCACCGTGACCGTGAAGGCCGCCTCGCTCAACCACCACGACCTGTGGTCGCTGCGTGGGGTGGGGCTGCCCGAGGGGAGGCTGCCGATGATCCTCGGCTGCGATGCCGCGGGCATCGACGAGGACGGCAACGAGGTCGTCCTGCACTCCGTGATCGGCCAGACGGGCCACGGCGTGGGCCCGGACGAGCCCCGGTCCATCCTCACGGAGCGCTACCAGGGCACCTTCGCCGAGCGGGTGACCGTGCCCCGCTGGAACGTGCTGCCCAAGCCGAAGGAGCTGTCCTTCGAGGAGGCCGCCTGCCTGCCCACGGCCTGGCTGACCGCCTACCGCATGCTCTTCACCAACGCCGGGGTGCGGCCCGGTGACTCGGTCCTCGTCCAGGGCGCGGGCGGCGGCGTCGCCACCGCGGCGATCGCCCTCGGCAAGGCGGCGGGGCTGCGGGTCTTCGCCACCAGCCGCGACGAGGCGAAGCGCAAGCGGGCCGTCGAGCTCGGGGCCGTCGAGGCGTACGAGCCGGGGGCGCGGCTTCCGCAGCGGGTCGACGCGGTCATCGAGACGGTCGGCGCCGCCACCTGGTCGCACTCGGTGAAGTCGCTGCGGCCGGGCGGCACGCTCGTCATCTCGGGCGCCACGAGCGGAGACCGGCCCTCGCACGCCGAGCTGACCCGGATCTTCTTCCTGGAGCTGAAGGTCGTCGGCTCGACGATGGGTTCCAAGGACGAGCTGGAGGACCTGCTGTCGTTCTGCGCGGCGACCGGCCTGCGGCCCGTCATCGACGACGTACTGCCGCTGGACCGGGCACGGGAGGGCTTCGAGCGGATGGCCGGCGGCGAACTCTTCGGAAAGATCGTCCTGACGACCTCTTGATGACCGGTCGGTACAACTGATGGGATCTCCGGCACGCGAAAGGTGAACAACGCTCACATCCTTGTGCCGGAGGTCTTCCTTGCTGCGAACCACTCTTGCCGCCACGCTCGTCGTCGCCGCGCTGCTCGCCCCGACCGCCGCCCGGGCCGAGACGGGAGGCGCGGGCGGCGACGGGATACCCGCCCTCACCGACGACCACGGCCGCGCGCTCACCCTGCGCGGCTGGAACGTCGGGGACAAGGCGCACAGCGGCGACGCCGCCCTTTCCTCCCTGACCGAGAAGCACTTCCGCGACATGCGGGCCAAGGGCTTCAACTTCGCCCGCGTCCTCGTCTTCTGGGACGACCTGGAGCCCAGCCCCGGCCGGTACAGCCAGATGTACCTCCGGAAGATCGAACGGGTCCTGGACTGGGCCGCGCGCTACGACGTCAAGGTCGTCCTCGACGCCCACCAGGACGTCTTCGGGCCCGCCTTCGGCCACCGGGGCGTGCCCGCCTGGGCGACCAGGACCGACGGACTGCCCTTCACCCCGCACCCCGACGACTGGTTCTCGGAGTACTTCGAGCCCGCCGTCCAGCGCGCCTTCACCCATCTGTACGAGGACGAGGACCTGCGACAGGCCCAGGCCCGCATGTGGCGGGTGCTCGCCGACCGCTTCGAGGACCATCCGGCCGTCCTCGGCTACGACCTGATCAACGAGCCGATGGGCGAGCTGCGCGAGGGCGAGGACCTGGCGACGGCGGCCCGCCGCATCGAGCGGGATCAGCTGACCCCCATGTACAACCGGATCGCGGACGCGGTCCGCGCGGTCGACGACGACAACTGGCTCTTCGTCGAGCCGACCCCCATCGTGGGCGAGGGCGTGCCCACGGGGCTCGGCCGGATCGACGACCCGAAGGTCGTCTACGCCCCGCACTTCTACAACGGCGCCATGGAGGCGGGCGGGGACTATGACCCGGCCGCCGGCTGGATCGAGAACTACGAGCAGTCCGTCACCCTGTACCCCAAGGAGTACAAGGTCCCCGTCGTGGTGGGCGAGTGGGGACCGCTCAACAACGCCCAGCCGAACATGAACCGCTTCTATCGCGAGGCCATGGCCTCGCTCGGCCGCTACAGCTCCGGCTGGGCCGGCTGGGAGTGGTGCTACGGCGCCGGCTACTGCGCGGTGGACGGCACGGGAGCCTTCCGCACCAACAAGGAACTGACCGCCGAGCCGTACGCCGAGGCGGTCGCCGGCACGGTCCGCTCCAGCGCCTTCGACCCGGCGGCCGGCGTCTACCGCCTGTCGTACGACGCCGCCGGCCGGCGCGGCCCCCGCGTCACCGAACTCTCCCTCCCGCCGGGCGCCTGGCGCGTCACGGCCCGCGGCGGCGCGGTCGTGCTCCGCAAGGCCACGGGCCGCGCCTGGGTCCTCGCCGCCCCCGGCGCCCACGTGACGGTCACGGTCACCCGCGGCTGAGCCCGGGGGCCTGGGCGGGGCGCCGCCGCGGGCCCTGGGCGCGGTCCGCCATCGGACACCGGTCGACCTGCGTCGTCCGTCCCCCCGTCAGGACTTCGGGCGGGGGCGGAGCAGGCCGGTGATGCGGACGGCTGCCGTCGAGAGGTGGTGGCGGGTGTCGGTCAGCTGGTCCTGGGTCACCCCGTGGTCGCGGGCCGCGTCGCGGATCTCGTCGCGGAAGCGGTCGAGGAGCCGGTCGAGGTCGCGGGCCGGGTCGCCCGAGGGCTCGGTGTCCCGGGCCCACTCCGGCGCGTCGCCGGCCGGGGCCGTCGCGAACGGCGGCTCCGGGGCGGCGGCCTTGGGGTGGGTGGTGCCCGCGACCAGGCCGCCGAGCTGGGCCGTGATGTCCGACAGCCCCTCCCAGACGCCCTTGGGCCAGTCGCCCCGCGAGAAGTGGTCCTGGACCTCCTCCTGCACCTGCTGGGCGATCCGCTGGAACTCCTTCGCCTGGCGGCGGGCCGATGTGGCCTCCGCGCGGGCCGCGCGGGCCTGCTCCTTCCACTCCTGGCCGACCCGGCGCAGCTCCTCCCGGGCGTCGGCGAACGAGGAGGAGTCCGCCGCCCGGGTGCGCCCCGCCTCCGCGCGCATCTCGCTGCGCACCCGGCCGGCCGCGCCGCGCACGTCGTCGCGGATCTCCGCCGCCAGCTCCGACACCGACTCGCGGATCTCCCGCTCCAGGTCGTCCAGTTCGGCGTCGCGCCCGGCCAGTTCGGCGCGGCCCGCTTCGGTGATCGAGTAGACCTTGCGGCCGCCCTCGCTGGCGTGGGTGACGAGGCCCTCGGCCTCCAGCTTGGCGAGCCGCGGGTAGACCGTGCCGGCCGAGGGGGCGTACAGCCCCTGGAAGCGCTCCTCCAGGAGGCGGATCACCTCGTAGCCGTGGCGGGGGGCCTCGTCGAGCAGCTTGAGCAGATAGAGGCGGAGGCGGCCGTGGGCGAAGACGGGCGGCATGTCAGAGCACCTTTCCGGTCGCGGAGGTGGTGGGGGAGGGGGTGGAGGTGGCGGCCTGGTCCGGTTCGGGGCGGCGGAGCAGGGCGATGGAGCCGGAGACGGTGGTGGCCTTGAGCGTGCCCCGGCCCGCCCCGAGGGTGCCGGTGATGGACTTGGCGCCCCACTGGCCGCCCACGCGCAGGTCCTCGAAGGCGTTCGACACGGAGCCGCTGGTGGTGGTCGCCTCGACCCGGGCGTCGGCCGGGTGCGGAAGGCGGATGGCGACCTCGCCGGAGACGCTGCTGAGTCGGATGTCCGCGGGCGGCCCGTCGAGCTCGGCCGGGTCGAGGTCGATGACCATGTCGCCGCTGACCGTGTCGGCCTTCACGGAGGCGCCCGCGCCCTCGATCACGGTGACGTCCCCGGTCACCGAGTTGGCCCGCAGGGCGCCCGTCACCGACTGGGCCTCCAGGCTGCCCGACACGCTCTCGGCGCGGACCGGGCCGGAGAGGCCGAGCAGGGTCGTGTCGCCGGTGACGCCGCGCACCTCCGTGCGTCCGCTGATGCCGGAGACGACCGCCTCGGCGCCGACCACTCCCACCTCGACGTCGACGCCCGCGGGGACGACGACGGAGACGACGGCCCGGCGCCGGTACTCCTTGCGGTCGAACCACTTGAGGATGCTCTTCCAGTGCAGGTCCTCGTAGCTCACGGTCAGCGTCGAGCCGTCCTGCGACACGATCAGGGGCGGGCCCTCGATCTCGGAGATCTCCACGCGGGTGGCACCCTCGTCGGTCCCCACCACGTTCACCGCGCCGTTGACGATGCGGACCTGGAGGCGTGTCACGGGGTCGGCCGGCGCGATTTTCGTCGGCTCGGTGACGGACCACTCTGTCATGGTGCTGACCTCCCGTTCGGCAACGCAACATATCGTGTCTCTCGATAGACACGATATATCGCGGCAAGGGGAAGTCAACCCTGACTCTCCCCTGACAGGGTGGGGGCAATTGCCTACGTACGCGGACAAATTGGCCTAGCGTGGGGCCCATGAACGCGACATCCGGACCGAGCCCCGTCGGGGCGCTGCTGCTCTGCCGTGCCGACCCCCCGGCGGTCCGCCCGCCGGCCCAACTGCTCAGGGAGCAGTTGCTCGTCGCCCCCGCCGGCGCCGAATGGAGCGTCCTCGTACCGGAGGGGAAGCCCTGGCTGCACGGCGGGGAGCCGGTCGAACAGGTCGTCACCGGCTGGGCCACGGCGCTCGCGGTCTCCGCCGCCTGGCCCGTCGTCGCGCTGTGGTGGGACCGCGACCGGGCCGGACTGACGCTGGCCGCCGGCTTCCGCCGTACCGTCGGCTACACCTGGCTCGCGGACGGCACCCCCGTCGGCGAGGACGAGGCCATGCGCACCTTCGCCGCCCGGCTCGCCCTCGACCCGGTCCTGGACGTGCAGGCCCTGGAACCGCTCACCGAGCCCGACCAGGCCGCCGACGCCCACAGCCGGCTCGTCGGCGTCGTCGCCGTCCTCGCCCGCGCCGGCCTCGCCCTGCCGACCGGGATCGTCCCCGGCGAGAGCGCCGACCGGCTTCGCTCCGTCGCCCTGGCGCAGGGCGCCGAGCAGCTCGAATGGCCCGGCTGGCGCGACGCCGTGCGCGCCGAACTGGACGCGGTGGAGGAGGGTCCCCTCGGCCCGTACCTGCGCGGCCCCAGGGCGCGCGTCCTCAGCGGCGTACAGCTCGCGGCGGGGGTGCCCCTGCTGCTCTGGGGCCTCGGCCGGCGCAGCGGCGGCTGGGCGACGGCGGGCGCGCTGCTCGTCGCGCACGGGGCGCTCGGGCTCGCCTACGACCGGCTGCGGGAGCGGTGACCCCGGCGCGGGGCGCGCTTCCTACTCGTCGTCGTCCTCGTCGTCGAGACGGGCCAGCCAGGTCGCGAGGCGCTCGACCGGCACCTCGAAGTCGGGGTTGAGGTCGACGAAGGTCCGCAGCTGCTCGGCGAGCCACTCGAAGGTGACCTCCTCCTCGCCGCGCCGCTTCTCCAGTTCCTCGATGCCACGGTCGGTGAAGTACATGGGATCAGGATAGGCCGTGGCCTTCACGTCCTCTGTCGCCCGTCAGTGCCACCGACTAGCCTTCCTCATCATCGTTTCGGGGAGCGGGGGGCCGCTGTGGCACACGGGATCGCTCGGATTCGGCTGGACGACGGGACGCCCGTCTGGGCCCGCGTCAGCGACGCGGAGGAACTCGGCAGGGGCGGCGGGTTCCAGGACACCGGCGTCCGGGACCGCGTGGTCTCGATGGCCGGCGGGCTCACGGACGTGGTGCGCGGGGTGGTCGGTTCGCTGCGCGCGGGCCTCGACCCGCAGGGGCCGGTGGAGGTCGCCGTCAGCTTCGGCATCGAACTGTCCGCGCAGTCGGGCAAGGTGATCGGCGTCCTCGCCGACGGCGCGGGCAAGGCGTCCGTGAACGTCTCCCTCACCTGGACCGAACCGGGACCCGCGCCCATGCCCGCGCCGCCCGAGCCCGCAGCCGCAGCGCCCGAGCCCGCACCCGCCGCGGCCCCCGGGCCGGCCCCCGCACCCGACAGAGACCCGCACGGGCGCCCGGCGGCCGATGGCCCCGCATGAGCGGCCCCGGCGCCCCCGGCGCCTTCAGCGCTCTCGTGCGCCCCGCGCTCGTGCGCATCGGCGACCCCGGCGGCGGGTATGACCCGCACGGCGACCGGTACTGGGGCACCGGCTTCTTCATCGCCCCCGGCTGGGTGCTGACCTGCGCCCATGTCGTGGCCGAGGGGGGAAGCGCGGTGTGGAGGAGCGAGCCGGCCGTCGGCATCGTCTGGGAGGACGGCGCGACCACCCGGGAGACCACCGGCACCGTCGTGCTCGCCCTGCCGCGCCCCGACCGGCCCGAGGACCGGCCGCCGGACCCCTGGGGCCTCCCCGACCTGGCCCTCGTCCGCGTGCCCGGCACGCGGAAGGCGTCCTGCGTACGTCTCAGCGAGCGCCCGGCCGTCTGGCCGGCCGCGGTCAGCCTGCACGGCTGGTCCCGGGAGACCGGCGAGCTCGGCGTGCGGCACGTCCACGGCACCCTGAACGGCAGCGACGGCCGGGCGCTCGTCACCGACGGGGTCAAGCCCGTCCCGGGCTGCTCCGGCGGCCCCGTCGTCGACCAGACCCAGGGGGCCGTCGTCGGCGTCAGCAAGGGCCGCGGTCCCGACGGGGGCGCGGTCGTCCCCGTCACCGCCCTGCGCGGCCTGCACGACCTCCCCGGCGGCGAGGCGATGGGCGAGGCGCTGCGCGCCCACGACCGCTACCACCTCGACCGCTTCCACTCGCTGGACGACCGGCCCGACTGGACCCGCCAGCAGCTGGTGCTGTCCGGCGCCCGGGGCGGCGGCCCCGTCCTGCGCACCCAGCTCCACGGGCACCTGGCGCAGCTGCCCGCGCCCACCGCCCCCGGCGAGATCATGCACCTGGTCGACCAGGTCAAGGCGTGGATCAGGGACGACGGTCTGCCGGACGCGCTGGAGAGCGACCCGCGCACCTGGAGCGAGGGCGCCGGGCTGCTGCGCGGCCTGCGCGTCCCCCGCCGGGACGACGCCCGCGACCTCGACCTGGACGCCCTGCTCCTGTACGCGGCCCATGTCGCACGGCACGTCTCCGAGCGGTACGGCGACCGGGCCGACACCACGGGCCTCACCCGGTGGATCGTCGACAGGTCGGGCGACGCCGACCGCTACCTCCGGCGCGAGATCGACCGGCTCGTCACCCCCGGCCGGCCGGCGCCCCTCTCCGTACGCGAACCCCGCGCGCGTGCCGACGTCCTCCTGGAGATCGACACCCCCCGCTGGGGCCGGAGTTACCCGTGGCGGGTCAAGCTCCTCCTCGACGGGCACACCGTCAGCCCGCTGCACTGCGACGACCGCGGTGTCGAGCGGGCGCGGCTCAGGGAGACCCTCAGGGAACCGCTCGCGGACGCCCTGCGGCGCGGCGACAGCGGGACGCACCTCGCGGCCGTGGAGGCGGTCCTGCCGCGCGAGCTCTTCGACGAACCCCTCGACACCTGGCGGCTCGAACCGTCCCACGGGCCCGACGACGCCTGGGCGACCACGCTCGGCCAGCGCAGGATCGTGGTCATCCGCGACGCCCGCCGCCACGACCGGGAACCGGCCCCCGAGTGGCGCGAGCGCTGGGAGGCGGGGGAGAACGGCCCGCTGTACGCGGCTCCGCTGCGCGCCGAGGTGCCCGGCGCCGGCCGCGACGCGCACACCCCGCGCGTCCGCCGGGAGACCTGGGCGGAGACGTACGACCGGCTCCGCGAGGCCGAGGGCGGCACCGTCCCCGTCTACTGCGGACCGGTGGGCAGCGGCGACGGGCTGATGGCGATGAACGCCGCGCTCGCCGCCGGCCATCCGCTCGCCCTCTGGCGGACCGGCGCCCACGACCACACCGACTGCGCGGAGTTCCACGAGGGGGCCGAGCGGCTCCTCGCGAAGGCGGTGACGGCCGAGGGCCTGC
Organism: Streptomyces sp. NPDC059534; assembly: GCF_042743475.1. Classification (NCBI taxonomy): domain Bacteria; kingdom Bacillati; phylum Actinomycetota; class Actinomycetes; order Kitasatosporales; family Streptomycetaceae; genus Streptomyces; species Streptomyces sp. NPDC059534. The sequence continues at coordinate 95,489 of NZ_JBHWAQ010000009.1, read as the reverse complement.
GCCACCCGATCCGCTCCCTGCGCACCCGCGCGCCGGACCGGGCGGACCTCGCCTGGGCCGAGACCATCGCCGTCCTGCTCGACCCGCCCGACCGGCCGCCGCACGGCGGGCGCCTGGAGGCCCCGCCCCTGCTCGGCGAGGGGGAGTTGTGACCCCAGCGGCCACCGGGACGACGCCCCGGCGATCCGTCCGGTTACGGCATCGGCAGGCACCGTCACCGGGCGGTACGGTCGACGGGCCCGGCACCGAGACCACAGCCAGGAGGAGTCCATCGTGAACGATTGGCGGATCTACCGTGGTGCCGGTCTTCCGCACGACGAGATAGGGCGGCTGCCGGCCCCGCCGCCCTGGCGCGACTTCTCGGCGGGCGGCGCGGACGACACCCTGGCCGGTTCCGACCGGCGGCTCGGCGTGCGGCGCAGACTGGTCCAGAACCACCACCCCAGGCCCGCCGAGACCGACGCGGTCAACGCCGCCCTGTACCTGCGGCGCCCGCTCCTCGTCACCGGCAACCCCGGCACCGGCAAGTCCACCCTCGCCCACGCCGTCGCCCACGAGCTGGGCCTCGGCCGGGTGCTGCGGTGGCCGATCGTCAGCCGCTCGACGCTCCAGGACGGCCTCTACCGCTACGACGCCATCGGCCGCCTCCAGGACGTGCAACTGGAGCGCGCCCAGGCCGGATCGCCCGGATCCGCCGCCGCGGCCCCGGCCGGCATCGGCTCGTACATCCGGCTCGGGCCGCTCGGCACCGCGCTGCTCCCCTCCGAGCAGCCCCGGGTGCTGCTCATCGACGAGCTCGACAAGAGCGACCTCGACCTGCCGAACGACCTCCTGAACGCGCTGGAGGAGGGCGAGTTCGCCATCCCCGAGCTGGAGCGGATCGCCGACCGGGAGCCGGCCGTCGAGGTGCTCAGCGACGACGGGCGCAAGGTCGCGGTGTTCGGCGGCCGGGTCCGCTGCTCCACCTTCCCCTTCATCGTGCTCACCTCCAACGGCGAACGGGACTTCCCCGCCGCCCTGTTGCGCCGCTGCATCCGACTGGAGCTCGAGGCGCCCGGCGAGGAACAGGTCGGCGCGATGATCGCCGCCCACCTCGGGACGGAGGCCGCCGAGGGGGAGGGGGAACAGGAGCTCGTCCAGCGCTTCCTGAACCGCGAACCCGGCGAGGTGATCGCCACCGACCAGCTCCTCAACGCCCTCTACCTGACCCAGCACGCCTCCCGCGCCGAACGGCTGACCAGGGAACGCATCGCGGACATGCTCATGCAGCCGCTCGATCAGCCGAGGTGATGGCCGGATGCACCGGATGCATCTGGAGGAGCTCACCCGCAGACTGCGGGCCGGCGGCCAGGACCCGACCGCCGAGGACATCGCGGACGCGGTCTGGCTCGCCCGCTGGCTCCCCGGCCCGACCCCGGAACCACCCGCGGCCGACCCGCCGGGGACGGCCGGGGACGGCGCCCCGGCGGACGACGGGGCCCTGCGCGACGGCGGGAGCGGCGAGGCCGCAGCGGCCGACGCCGCCCCGGAGGCCGTACGGGGCGAGCCGGCGCCGGCCGGCTCCGAGGGCGCGGCCGACGGCGTCCGGGAGTCCGTCTCCCTGCACATGAAGGCCGGAGCCGGCGGCGGACCCGGCCACCGCGCCCGGCGTACGGAGCGGGGCGCCGCGCTGCCCGTACGCGCCCCCGGAGCCAACGCCCTGCCCGGACTCCTCGGGCTCCAGAAGGCCCTGCGGCCGCTGCGCGACTACGCCCTCGCGCCGGGCCGCCCCGGCGAGGGCACCCTCGACGAGGAGGCCACCGCCGAACACAGCGCCGCCGCCGGCATCCTGACCCCCGTCCTGCGAGCCGCCGCCGGCCGCCGCCCCGACATCCAGCTGCTCATGGACACCGGCCCGGCCATGGTCGTCTGGGGCCGGATGGTCGAGGAACTCCGCCAGGCATGCCAGCAGTCCGGCGCCTTCCGGGACGTCCAGGTGCACCGCCTGTACGACACCGGCGACGGCCCCCCGCTGGTCACCACCACCTCCGGCGCCGACGGCAGACCCCGGCTGCGCCCCGTCGACCAGCTCCACGACCCCACCGGACGCCGGCTCACCCTGGTCGTCAGCGACTGCGTCGGCCCCCTCTGGCAGCGCGGGGCCGCCCAGCGCTTCCTGCGGCAGTGGCCCCGCCACTCCCCGCTCGCCCTGGTCCAGCCGCTGCCGCCACGCCTGTGGCCCCGCACCGGGCTCCCCGCCGAACCCGGCACCTTCCAGCGCTCCGCGACCCCCGGCGGCCCCGCCGCCTTCCGCTCCGACGACGAGCCCTGGGGTCCCCTCGTCCCCGGCCGCCGGGCCGTCCCCGTGCTCACCCCGACGCCGGAGGCGTTCGGCTCCTGGGCCCGGCTCCACACCGGTCACGGCGGCGACTCCGTACGCGGCTGGGCCGCCTGGCTCGTCCCCGAACCGGCCGGGCCGCGGCCCCCCGCGACCCCCCGCGCCCCGCGCTCCGACGAGGACGTCCTCCGGGCCTTCCGGGCGGGCGCCTCGCCCGGCGCCCTCAAGCTCGCCGTCCACCTCGCGGCCGCCCCGCTGACCCTCCCCGTCATGCAGCTCGTCCAGCGCGCCATGCTGCCCGACACCGGGCCCATGGAGCTGGCCGAGGTCCTGCTCAGCGGCCTCCTGCGGCGGCTGCCGGGACCGACCCCGTACCCCTGCTTCAGCTATCCGCCCGCCATCCAGCAGCATCTGCTCGCCTCGCTCGACCCGAGCGCGGCCGCCCTCGTCCTCAAGCACTGCTCCGCCTATGTGGAACGCAACTTCGGCCAGGGCATGCGCAACTTCCCGGCCTTCGCGGCGGCCCGCCTGGCCGGAGCCGGAGCCGGAGCCGGAGCCGGAGCCGGAGCCGATCCCGGAACCGACGCCGAGGCCCGCACCGGCATCGAGCCCGGCACCGAGCCGACCGCCAGGCCCGGGACCGGCGCCGACCCCCGTACCTCCGGCGCGGACCGGCGGCCCGGGGGCGGGGCGGCGCTCTCCGAGGAGACCGACGACACCCTCGGCCCCGAGGGCGCCGAGACCGAGCTGTTCGCCCGCATCCCCGCGCGCGTGCTCCGCTTCTACCACCCCGACCTCATCACCCCCGACCCGCTCACCGAGGCCCGCCGCCTCCTCGCCCAGGGCCGCGACCAGTCCGATCCCGCCCTGCTGGCCCGCGCCCGCGAACTCGCCGAGTCCGCCCTGCCCGACGAACCCGTCGAGGCGCGGATCGTCCTCGCCCGCGTCCTGTACGCGGAGGCGGGCACCGCGGCCGCACGGCGCACCGTCCGGCGCCGGGAGCTCCTCACCGAGGCCGCCGACACCCTCGTACGGGCCGCCGAGCCCGCCCGGCCCGGCGACGAGGCATGGGCCGAGGCCCGGCTCGAACTCGCCGTCGTCCACCACGCGCTGTGGCGCGACACCGACGCGCCCGGCCACCTGGACGCGGCCCTCGCCGCCCTCGCCGAGGACACCGGCCAGTGGCCCGAGACCGCCCGCCACACCCTCCACCTGCGCCGCGGCCGACTGCTCCTGGCCCGGGGCGACGGCGACGCGGCGGTCCGGGAACTCGCCACCGCCCTCGACCTCCAGGAGAGCGCCGCCGCCTTCCTCGACCTCGCCGACGCCCTGACCCTCGCCGAGGCGGACCCCGGCCGCATCGGCCCCGTACTCGACCGCGCGGAACCCCTCCTCGGCGACGGCCGCGCCCTGCGGCTGCGCTTCACCACGGCGCGGGCGCGGCTGTACGACACGGCCGGCGACGGGGCCGCCGCCGACGCGGCGTACGAGGAGGCCACCCTGCTCGCCCCCGCCGAGAGCGCACAACGCGGCACGCTCCTCCTCACCTGGGGCGGATCGCTGCTGCGGCGCGCCGCGGCCGGCAGCGGCACGTCCCCCGTCGACCGGGCCGAGGGCGTGCTGCGCGAAGCCCTCACCCGGCTGCCCGCCGACGCGCCCGAGCGGGCCAGGGCGCGCACCCTCATCGGCAGCGTGCTCGCCCTCCGCTTCCACCGTGCCGGCTTCCTGCCCGACCTCTTCGAGAGCCGCCACCTGCTGGAGCAGGCGCTCAGGGGCACCACGGACGCGAGTGAGCGCGCCGAGGTGTGGCTGCAACTCGGGCGGGTGCGGCTGGAGCTGGCCGAGGCGGCGCGGGACGGCGTGATCGGCGACGCCCTCACCGCCTACCGCAGTGCCGGGGAGGAGGCCACCGCCGCCCACGGCGACACCCCTGGCACGGTCACCGGCGCCCGCGCGCTGCACGCCCAGGGGGTCGTCCTGTGCCTGATGGGACGCCCGGCCGGCGCCCGGGCCGCGCTGCTCGACGCGACGGAGCGGTGGCGGCGGCTCACCGGACGGCTCGTCGACGTGGACTGGGCGGACGTGGAGCGGACCAAGGCCCTGCTGAGAGAGACGGAGAGCGCGGCCGGCCGGGACTTCGGACGGGCGTCCGCCGAGGAGCGGCGCCGGATCCTGCCGCCCTGGTGGGCCTGGAGCGGTGGTGCCGGATGAGCACGCGCCGAATGGCCGGACAACGGGGGCGCACGTGGGGGCAGTTGAATCGAATGGGTTTCCGGTATCGCGGCGTCGGGAAGAACCGCTGCGCCGCTACGACCGTGGGGGACAGGCGCCGGTGAGGAGGAGCCGAGAGTGTTCGAGCGTACGGAGTGGGCGACCGGTGTCGGCCGTGGTGCCGGACGGCCTCCGCATCTGCCCGATCTCGCCGCCGTTGACCTGCGGACCCTGCGGGTCACGAACGACGCCGCTCTCGGCGCGGAGGTCGAGAGAGTACTGCGACACCCCTCGGACCTCGTCGTCTCCTGGCCCGAGGACGCCCCCTTCGTCGACTGACACCCGGGGCGCCGCCGACCGATCGTTTCCGGCCGAATCGGCCCGCCATCCCCGGCCGGGCCCCGTATCCGCCGGCGCGGGGCCCCACCCCGCGTGGGGCGGCGGCCCCGTCCCCCGCTCGTGGAGCCGGGAGTGATCGCCGCGCCGCCGCGTGCGGCGGCCTTCGCGGCGCTGGCGAGTACGCGGCCCGCCGCGGCCGACGCGTCCTTCCTGCGGTCGGGGGCACACGCCCGGCGCCTGCTGCTGCTCAAGGCGCTGCTGGTGCGGGTGCGGCGGCATCGGGACGAGGTCGATCCCGCGGCCCTCGACGGCTTCGAGGCGGCCTGGCGGCTCCTGGAGCGGACCGAGCGCGGCAGTCCCGGCGCGGTCCGCGCCGTCCTCGACTACCCGACGACCGGGGCCTGGCTCGCGGCCGCCCTGACCGATCCCGTGGGGCCCGCCCTCGACCGGCACCTCGCCCACCTGGAGGCGGTGGCCGCCACGGCCGCGCTGCGGGCCGGCCGGCCGCTCGACCTGGTGGTCCGGGCCCCGGACGGGGTGCTGTCGCTGCCGGGCGTCGGGAGCGTCCTGGCGCACCGGGGTCCGGTCCGGCTGGTCACGCGCGCCCAGGTCGTCCGGATCCACTCCGAGGACACCCCGGGGGCGCCGGCCGCGGTCCTGCGGCTCGTCGACCGCCGCACCGGCACGGTGGCCGGCGCCGGCCACGGCTGGCGTGGCCTGCGCGGGCTGTCCGGCGGGGCCGCGCGCCTGGACGACCTCGACCCCTACCGGGTGCCGCCCGGCGGGGTGGGGACCCCGGCGCGGGTCGCGGCCGAGCGGGCCGACGTCGACCACGCCGCCTGGTCCGGTCACTGGCGCGCCGCCCGGGAGCTGCTGCGGCGGACCGACCGGGCGCGGGCCGCGGAGGTCGGCCGGACGGTCGGCGTGCTGGTGCCGCTGGTGCCGCAGGGGCCGCGGTCCGTCGGCGCCACGCTGAGCGTGGCCCCGGGGGCCGTCCTGATGACGCCGTCGGCCGGCGCCGCCGACATGGCGGAGACGCTGGTCCACGAGCTGCACCACGGCAAACTGTCCACGCTCCACGAGCTCGTCCCGCTCTACCGGCCCGGCGGCGGCGTCCTGTACCGGGTCGGCTGGCGCACCGACGAGCGTCCGGTCGCCGGGGTGTTCCAGGGGACCTACGCCCATCTGGCGCTGGCCGACCTGTGGCGCAGGGCGATGGACGCCCGGGGCGTGCCGTCGCCGTGGCGGACGCGGGCCGGGCAGCAGTTCGACCATGTCCACGATCAGGTGGGCGACGCCCTGGCGATACTGCTTGAATCCGATGAACTGACCAATGGGGGGCGGGAGTTCGCCCGGCAAATGCGGCAGCTCCATGCGAGCCTCGGCACGGGCCCCAGGGCCGGTGCGTAACACTGTGCCCACGGCACATGACACTGCGTTGCGCGTGAGCGGGACGGGAGACGTACAGATGGCGGAACAACGGTCGGGCGGAGGCGCGGAGAGCCGCGGTGGCGGGGCCGCCCCCGAGCATGTCCTGGTGGTCTTCCCCGGATACCACCGGCCATGGGCGGCCTGGATCAACCAGCGACTCGAAGCCCACGGCGTGCGCGCCACCCTGCAACGCTGGGACCCGCCCCGCGAAGTCCCCCTGGAGGACTCCCTCGGCGACCTGCTCCTCGCCCGCGGCCAGGTCCTCCTCGTCCTCAACGACTGGTTCTTCGAACTCGGCCCCCGACCGGCCGGCGAATGGAACGACGTCCTGCGCGGCTTCGTCGCCGCCCAGGCCGACCGGTTCGCCGCCGTCAACCTCACCAACCGCACGCTGCTCCCCGCCACCGCGGTCCTCGAACCCGTCAGCCTCTGGGGCGTCGGCGAGGAGGAGGCCGAGGCACGGCTGCTCGGCCGGCTCGGCATCGAACCCCGCCGCGGCAACGCCCGGCGCCTCCCGACGAGCGTCCTCGCCCGCTACCCGGAGACCCCGCCGGAGATCTGGGGCGACGTCCCCCGCCGCAACCACCGCTTCACCGGCCGCGACGACCTCCTCAGCACGCTCCAGGAACGGCTGATGGACGCCGAGCGGGGCAACGCCGCCTGCACCCTGCTCGGCATGTCCGGCATCGGCAAGACGCAGATCGCCTCCGAGTACGCCCACCGCTTCAGCCCCGACTACGACGTCATCTGGTGGGTCAACTCCGACGACCGCAACGTCCAGCGCGACCGCTTCGGCGAACTCGCCGTCCAGCTCTCGCTGCCCACCGGCAGCGAACCCGGCGAACGCATCCGGGCCGTCCGCGAAGCCCTCCGCCGCGGCGACCCGCACGCCCGCTGGCTGGTCGTCTTCGACGGCTGGGACGCCACCGAGGGCATCGACGTCATGCTGCCCCAGGGACCGGGACACGTCCTCATCACCTCCCGCAACCGCGCCTGGGCGCAGCACACCGACGTCCTGGAGGTCCCCGGCTTCGACCGCGCCGAGTCCACCGGCTACCTGATGCGCCGCGCCCCGCACATCACCGCGGCCGAGGCCGACGAGGTCGCCGCCGAGTTCGGAGACGTACCCCTGCCGCTCGTCCAGGCCGCCGCCTGGCTCGGCGAGTCCGGCATGGAGGCCGCCGAGTACCTGCGCATGGTCCGCGACGGACGGCTCTCCACCGTCGACGAGCCCACGCCGGGCACCGGGATCCCCCACGCCTCCCTCACCTCCTGGTCGATACTGATCAACCGGCTCCGCAACTCCCAGCCGCAGGCCATCGACATCCTCAGCCTGTGCGCCTCCTTCGCGCCCGGCCGCATCCCGCTCGGCATCGTCCGCGCCTATCCCCAGGCACAGCTGCCCGAGGACCTCCGCTGGATGGCCACGGACCTGCCCGCCTGGACCCGCGCCCTGGACACCCTCGTCAAGTTCTCCGTCCTCACCCGGGAGACCGCGGGACCCGTCACCGGCGAGGAGGCCGCACCGCACCAGGAGTCGGTCCACATGCACCGGCTGGTCCACGACATCGTCTCCCGGCTCACCAACGGCGAGCACCGCGACGCCCACCGCAAGGCCGTCCGCACCCTCCTCGCCGAGGCCGACCCGGGCAACCCCACCGACAGCCGTCACTGGCCCCGCTACTCCGAGCTCCTGCCCCACCTCGAACCCTCCGGGGCCCTGCGCAGCACGGACGCCCGCATCCAGGTCGCCATCCTCAACTGCCTGCGGTTCTGCGAGCGCAGCGGCGAGTACAAGGCCGGCATCCGGCTCGCCGAGCGCATCCGCGGCAACTGGACCTCCTTCATGGACCCGCTGGCCCCGCACATGCAGGCGCTGACCACCCTGGAAGGCGACATCCTGCGCCGGTACGGCCGGTTCCGCGAGGCGTACGACCTCGACCTCGCCCAGCGCGACCGGCTCGCCGGCGCCCACCACCGCAACGAGCTCGGCGAGCTCCAGACGAAGATCTCCCTCGCCCGCGACCTGCGCTTCCTGGGCCACTACCAGGAGTCGGAGGAACTCCAGCGCGAGGCCCTCGACGAGGCCAGGAGCCTGCTCGGCGAGAGCCAGGACCTCACCCTCGTGGCCCGCCACAACCTCGGCGTGGTCCTGCGCATGCGGGGCCGGTACCAGGAGGCGTACGAACAGGACGTGGACACCCTCGCCCGCTGCGAGAACATCCTGCGCCCCCACCACGCCTCCACCCTCAACTCCAACAACGCCGTGGCCCAGGACCTCCGGCTGCTCGGCCGCTATCGCGAGGCGCTCGGCCGCCAGGAGGCCAACGTCCGCCTCCACATCCAGATCCTCGGACCCCAGCACCTCCACACCCTCTACGCGCACAGCCAACTGGCGCTCTGCCGACGCCGGGAGGGCGGCTCCCAGGACATCGGCTCGATGATGGCCGGCGTCCTGGACCATCTGGAGCAGGCATACGGCCGCGACCACTACGTGACGCTGTCGGCCGTCACCAACTACGCCAACTTCCTCCGCGAGCACGGCGACCTCGACCTCGCCAGGGAACTCATCACCGAGGCGGAGGCCGGCTACCGCGCACTGCTCGGCCCCGCCCACCCGGTCTCCACCGGCGTGCTCGCCAACACCGCCCTCGTCATGCAGGCGTCCGGCGAGCGGGCCGCGGCGCTGACCATGCTGGAGTCGGCACTCGCCGGCCTCACCGCCACCCTCGGCCCCGACCACCCCTGGGTCCTCGGCTGCGCCCTCAACGCCACCGCCGCCCGCAACTTCAACGGCCGGGTCGCCGAGGCCGCCGAACTCAGCCGCGACACCCTGCGCAGGGCCCGGCACGTCCTGGGCCACGAGCACCCGCTGACCCTCTCCTGCCAGGTGGCGCTCGCCACCGACCTGCGCGGACTGCGCGAGATCGAGGAGGCCGGGAAGCTGGAGGAGGACGCCCTGCTCACCCTCACCAGGTCCCTCGGCGTCCAGCACCCGCACACCCTCTCGGCCCGCCAGCGCAACCGCCCGTACTGGGACTTCGAGGCCAACCTCTGAGAGCCCGCCGAACGCCGGAGGCCCGGCACCCCCTCAGGGGTGCCGGGCCTCCGCGCCGTACGCGTACGGAGTGGTCGATCAGGCTTCGAAGACCTCGTTGACCAGCTGCTGCTGCTCCGCCTGGTGGCGCTTGGCCGAGCCGACCGCCGGGGAGGAGGAGTGCGGACGCGAGATCCGGCGCAGGCGCTCGCCCGCCGGGATGTCCGCACCGACCGCCAGGTCCAGGTGGTCGATCAGGTTGAGCGCGATGAACGGCCACGCACCCTGGTTCGCCGGCTCCTCCTGCGCCCAGATGTACTTCGCGGCGTTCGGGTACTTGGCGATCTCGGCCTGGAGCTCGGCACCCGGCAGCGGGTACAGGCGCTCCAGACGGATGATCGCGGTCTCCGTGTCACCGCGCTTCTGACGCTCGGCCTCCAGGTCGTAGTAGACCTTGCCGGCGCAGAAGACGACCTTGCGGACGCCGGCCGGGTCGACGGTCGCGTCGCCGATCACCGGGCGGAAGCCGCCGGTGGTGAACTCCTCCACCTTGGACGCCGCGGCCTTCAGACGCAGCATCGACTTCGGGGTGAAGACGATGAGCGGCTTGTGGTGCGGGTTGTGGACCTGCCAGCGCAGCAGGTGGAAGTAGTTCGACGGCAGCGTCGGCATGGCGACCGTCATGTTGTCCTGGGCGCACATCTGGAGGAAGCGCTCCGGGCGCGCGGACGAGTGGTCCGGGCCCTGGCCCTCGTAGCCGTGCGGCAGGAGCAGCGTGACGCCGGAGGTCTGGCCCCACTTCTGCTCGGCCGAGGAGATGAACTCGTCGACGACGGTCTGCGCGCCGTTGACGAAGTCACCGAACTGGGCCTCCCAGACGACCAGCGAGTCCGGGCGCTCCAGGGAGTAGCCGTACTCGAAGCCCATCGCCGCGTACTCGCTGAGCAGCGAGTCGTAGACGTTGTAGTGGGCCTGCTCCTCGGTCAGGTAGAGCAGCGGGGTGTAGTCCTCGCCGGTCTCCTGGTCCACCAGGACCGCGTGACGCTGGCCGAAGGTGCCGCGGCGGGAGTCCTGGCCGGAGAGCCGGACCGGGGTGCCCTCCATCAGCAGGGAGCCGATGGCGAGGGTCTCGCCGAAGCCCCAGTCGATGGTGCCGTCGTCGATGGAGGCGGCGCGGCGCTGCATCTGCGGCAGCAGACGCGGGTGGACCGTGATCCGCTCCGGGATGCTGACCTGCGACTCGGCGATCCGCTTCACGACCTCCTGGGAGACCGCGGTGGTGACGCTGACCGGGAAGGCGGCCTTGGCGTCCGGCACGGTCGCCGACGCCGGGGCGTTGGTGGCCTCGCGGACCTCCGCGAACACCTTCTCCAGCTGGCCCTGGAAGTCCTGGAGCGCCTGCTCCGCCTCTTCCAGGGTGATGTCGCCGCGACCGATGAGCGACTCGGTGTACAGCTTGCGCACCGAACGCTTCTTGTCGATCAGGTTGTACATCTGCGGGTTGGTGAACTGCGGGTTGTCGCCCTCGTTGTGACCGCGGCGGCGGTAGCAGATGAGGTCGATCACGACGTCCTTGTTGAACGTCTGGCGGAACTCGAAGGCGAGCCGCGCGACGCGGACCACGGCCTCCGGGTCGTCGCCGTTCACGTGGAAGATCGGCGCCTCGATCATGCGGGCCACGTCGGTCGCGTACATCGACGAACGCGAGGACTCCGGGGCGGCGGTGAAGCCGACCTGGTTGTTGATGACGATGTGGACCGTGCCGCCGGTGCGGTAGCCGCGCAGCTGCGACATGTTCAGCGTCTCGGCGACGACACCCTGGCCGGCGAAGGCCGCGTCACCGTGCAGGGCGACGGGCAGGACGGTGAAGTCCGTGCCGCCCTTGTTGATGACGTCCTGCTTGGCGCGGACGATGCCTTCCAGGACCGGGTCGACCGCCTCCAGGTGGGAGGGGTTGGCGGCCAGGGAGACCTTGATCTCCTCGCCGTCGAGACCGACGAAGGTGCCCTCGGCGCCCAGGTGGTACTTGACGTCGCCGGAGCCGTGCATCGACTTCGGGTCGAGGTTGCCCTCGAACTCGCGGAAGATCTGCGCGTACGACTTGCCGACGATGTTCGCGAGGACGTTCAGCCGGCCGCGGTGGGCCATGCCGATGACGACCTCGTCGAGGCGCGACTCGGCGGCCGAGTCGATGACCGCGTCGAGCAGCGGGATGACGGACTCGCCGCCCTCCAGGGAGAAGCGCTTCTGGCCGACGTACTTCGTCTGCAGGAAGGTCTCGAAAGCCTCCGCCGCGTTCAGCCGGCGCAGGATCCGCAGCTGCTCCTCGCGCTCCACGCGGGAGTGCGGGCGCTCGACGCGGTCCTGGATCCACTTGCGCTGCTTCGGGTCCTGGATGTGCATGAACTCGACGCCGGTGGTGCGGCAGTACGAGTCGCGGAGCACGCCGAGGATGTCGCGGAGCTTCATCATCGACTTGCCGGCGAAGCCGCCGACCGCGAACTCGCGCTCCAGGTCCCACAGGGTGAGGCCGTGCTCGGTGATGTCCAGGTCGGGGTGCTTGCGCTGCTTGTACTCCAGCGGGTCGGTGTCGGCCATGACGTGGCCGCGGACCCGGTAGGAGTGGATCAGCTCGAAGACCCGCGCGGCCTTGGTGACGTCGTCGTCGTGCGACGCGTCGATGTCCTTGAGCCAGCGGACCGGCTCGTAGGGGATGCGCAGGGCCTTGAAGATGTCGTCGTAGAAGCCCTCCTCGCCGAGGAGGTAGTTGGCGACGACGCGCAGGAACTCGCCGGAGGCGGCACCCTGGATGACCCGGTGGTCGTACGTCGAGGTCAGGGTCATGACCTTGGCGATGCCCAGCTTGTTCAGGGTGTCCTGGGAGGTGCCCTGGAACTCGGCCGGGTAGTCCATCGAGCCGACGCCCATGATGACCGACTGTCCGGGCATCAGACGCGGCACGGAGTGGACGGTGCCGAGGCCGCCGGGGTTGGTCAGGGAGACCGTGACGCCGGTGAAGTCGTCCATCGTCAGCTTGCCCACGCGGGCCCGCTTGACGATGTCCTCGTACGCCTGCCAGAACTCGAAGAAGTTGAGCGTCTCGGCCTTCTTGATGCCCGCGACGACGAGCTGGCGGTCGCCGTTGGGCTTCACCAGGTCGATCGCGAGGCCGAAGTTCACGTGCTCCGGCTTGACCAGGGTCGGCTTGCCGTCCTTCTCCGCGAAGGAGTAGTTCATCGACGGCATGGCCTTGATCGCCTGCACCATCGCGTAGCCGATGAGGTGCGTGAAGGAGATCTTCCCGCCCCGGGCGCGCTTCAGGTGGTTGTTGATCACGATCCGGTTGTCGAAGAGCAGCTTCACCGGGACGGCGCGGACGGACGTGGCCGTCGGCACCTCCAGCGAGGCGTTCATGTTCTTCGCGACCGCGGCGGCGGGGCCGCGCAGCGTGATCAGCTCCGGGCCGGCGGGGGCCTCGGCGGCCGGGGCGGCCTTGACCGGGGCAGGCGCGGCGGCGGGCTTCGCGGCGACCGGCGCGGGAGCCGCGGCGGGCTTCACGGGAGCCGGAGCCGGAGCCGGAGCCGCGACCGGGGCGGGCGCGGGAGCCGGAACGGCAGGCGCGGCCTGTGCGGGGCCCGCCTGCGGCGCGGCGGGCGCGCTCGGGGTGGTGGTGGCAGCCGGGGCGGCGGCCGGGGTCTCCGACGTCGCTCCGGGCTTGTAGTCGGCGAAGAAGTCCCACCAGGCACGATCGACCGAATTCGGGTCCTGGAGGTACTGCTGGTAAATCTCGTCGACGAGCCACTCATTGGCACCGAAGGCGGTCGCAGGGTTCTGGCCCTGCCCGTCTTGGTCGGTCGGGGAGCTCGGGGTACTGGGGGACTGAGACGACACGGCGGCAACCGCCCTCTTCCGCTTCACAAGGTGATGGACAGCGGAAATAAAGGCTACGCCTGTCCGGCCGAGAGGTGCAGGCCGGGCACTCCAACGTCGCGCAAGTCACACTTGACGGGGTGTTTCGGGGCCGTGAATGGCGGGAAACAACCCTGGTTCCGTCGGTGTGAGGGTACGGAAAAGCGCGGGCACGGCCCGCTTCGACCGCATCCCTGACCGCGCCCCGCTCACGTGCACGCGGGTCCTGATCACGTACACGCAGAACGTGCGCTTCCGGTTCGAACCCTACGTCAACCTCTCGGGCGAAGGCTGCCCGGAAGAGTGACTCTGATGCGGCAGCCACGTGACGATTCGGCCACACCGATCCCGCCGCCGTGCAGATCCACCGCCCAGCGCGCGATCGCCAGGCCGAGTCCCGTGCCGCCGTCGCTGCCCGGACCGGGCCGGTACGGGGCCGATCCCCGGTTGAACCGCTCGAAGACCTTGTGCCGCTCCGACTCCGGGATGCCGGGGCCCTCGTCCTCGACCTCCAGCACCAGCGAGTCCGGGTACGGGCCGCGCCGGGCCCTGACCGTGACCCGGCCGTGCGGCGGCGAGTGCTTCACCGCGTTGTCGATCAGGTTCGCCATCACCTGGTGCAGCCGCTCCGCGTCCGCGTGCGCGACCAGCTCGGGCGGCGACACGTCCAGGTGCAGATGCACGTCGGTCCGGTTGTGCAGCCCCGAGGTGGAGGACAGGCCGCGCTGGGACGCGGCGAGGTTGGCCTCGCGCAGCACCCCCGACAGATACGGCCAGACCTCGAAACGGCTCGCCCGCAGCGCCACGACACCGTTGTCAAGACGTGACAGGTCCAACAGCGTCTCGACGAGCCGGCCGAGCCGCTCGGTCTGCTTCAGGGCCGACCGCATGGTCTCCGGATCTGCCTCGGACACACCGTCCACGACGTTCTCCAGGACCGCCCGGAGCGCGGCGATCGGGGTGCGGAGCTCGTGCGAGACGTTGGCGACCAGCTCCTTGCGGTGCCGGTCGACGGCCTCCAGGTCGTCCGCCATCCGGTTGATCGTCGAGGCCAGGTCGCCCAGCTCGTCCCGCCGGTCCGCGCCCCGCACCCGGCGGCTGAAGTCGCCGCGCGAGATCGTCCCCGCCACCGTCGTCATCTCGTCCAGCGGGGCCGTCAGGGACTGCGCCACGAACTGGGTGATCAGCAGGGTCGCGATCATCGCGAAGACCGTGATGTACCGGAACTCCGTGGACGTCCTGATCGCCACCAGGGCGAGGCCGGAGGTCAGCAGGACCGCCCCGACGACCAGGGCGCCCAGTTTCGTCTTGATCGAGATCACGATCCGGCGGGGCCGGCGCGGCCGCTCCGGTCCCCGTCCCGCGTGCGGCCCCCCGGGCCCCGGCCGGCTCACGGCGCCGGGGTCTCCAGCGCGTAGCCGACGCCGTGGACCGTGCGGATGCGCTCGGCCCCGATCTTCCGGCGCAGCGCCTTGATGTGACTGTCCACGGTCCGGGTGCCCGAGGCGTCCGCCCAGTCCCACACCTCGGCGAGGAGCTGCTCGCGGGAGAGCACCGCCCGCGGGGTGCCCGCCAGGCAGACCAGCAGGTCGAACTCGGTCGGGGTCAGGTGCACGTCCTCCGTGCGCACCCGGACCCGGCGCTGCGCGTGGTCGATCTCCAGCTCGCCCAGGCGCAGGATCCCGCTGCGCGGGGTGACCGCCGCCAGCGCGGCCCGCTCCACCCGGCGCAGCAGGACGTGCACCCGGGCGGCCAGCTCGCGCATCGAGAACGGCTTCGTCATGTAGTCGTCGGCGCCGACGCCGAGCCCGACCAGCATGTCGGTCTCGTCGTCGCGGGCGGTCAGCATGAGGACCGGGACGGGGCGCTGGGCCTGGACCCGGCGGCACACCTCCAGGCCGTCGAAACCGGGCAGCATCACGTCCAGGACCATCAGGTCCGGCTGCCATGCCTCGGCCGCCTCGACGGCCGCCGGACCGTCCGTCGCGGTCTGCACGAGGAAGCCCTCGGCGCGCAGCCGCGCGGAGATCGCCTCGACGATCGTCGGGTCGTCCTCGACCACCAGGACGCGCCGCTGGGCCCCCGGAGTGGCCGCCGCACCGTGGTGAGTGGTGTGTGTCTGCTCCATTGCCCCGCCTCGCGTCGCCGATGTCGGTGCAGCAGCCTAGAGGTACCGGTGGCGTCCCGGCTATCCAGGAGCCGCCCGGGCGCTATCCGGGACGGACCGCGAGGTGCACCGCGTCGGGGACGCCCCGGGCAACCGGCACCTCTTCCGTCCGTACCCCGCTGAATCCGGCATTCCGCAACGACTCCTCGAAATCGGCGGAAGGTCTGGCGGACCACACGGCGAGGATTCCGCCGGGGTTGAGCCGGGCCGCGCAGGCGGCCAACCCCCCGGCCGCGTACAGGGATTCGTTGTCCTCGGTGACCGTCCAGTCGGGGCCGTTGTCGATGTCCAGGCAGAGGGCGTCGTAGGTGTCGGGGGAAGTGCGGAGGTAGTCCATCAGGTCCGTGTGCAGGATCACGGTCCGCGGATCGGCGAGCGCGGCCCCGGAGATCGCGGCGAGCGGCCCCTGACGGTGCCAGTCGATGATCGCGTCCTCCCGCTCGACGACGGCGATCCTGCCCCAGCGGGGGTCGGCGGCGGCGTGGGCGAGCGAGAAGCCGACGCCGAGACCGCCGACGAGGACGGAGGCGCCGGAGCGGGACCGCTCGGGGAGGGCGGCCAGCGCCGCGTCGATCAGAAGCCGCTCGGAGCGCCCGTCGGAGGTGTCCATGAGGAAGGTGCCGTTGGCGATGATCTCGAAGTGTTCGGCTCTGCGCCGCAGCACGACCTCTCCGTGCGGTCCTTCACGGTGGTCGAGGATCTGGGGGGAGGGCATCGTCGATCTGTCCGCTCTCGCTCGGCAGTCGGTCCCGGCCATCCTCGTGGGGCGGACGGCCGGGATCAACACGTTATGGAGCCGGAGCGTCACGCAAGGTCCTCAGGGGCGCGGGGCCTCGTGCTTCACGAAGTGCTCGATCCGGTTCAGCTCGGGGCGGGCGTCGACCGGGGAGCCGTACGTGCGGTCCCAGGTGACCGGGGCGATCGTGATGTGGCCGCGGTCGAGCAGCCAGGTGGAGTCGGCGTCCTTCCGGCCCTCGGCGCACTCGCCCTCGCCGCTGCCGTCCAGCGGGCACAGGCCGAGGGCGATGTCGAAGGAGTCGCCGTCCCCGCGCTGTTCGAAGGCGTGGTAGACGACCGCGCCGTCGCCGACGCGGGTCCAGACCGGGGCCTTGGCGGGCACGCCCGCGCTGACGTCGGGGTAGTCGACCTTCAGGGCGAACTTCGGGGTCAGCAGCCCGCGCTGCCTGAGCCCGGCGACGAGACGGGCGCCGAACTCGGCGTGGGCGCGGTAGTTGACGCGGGGGAAGTTCAGGTTGCTCTCGTCGCCCGAGGAGGAGAAGGCGAGCGCCGGGACCCCCTGGTCGATGGCGGCGACGGCCGCGCCGACGGTGCCGGAGTCGTTGACGCTCGCGGAGACGTTGGGGCCGGAGTTGATGCCGGTGAGGACCAGGTCGGGGGCCCCGGTCCAGCCGGCCTTGGCTCTGAGTCCGCCGCGCAGGGCGAGCTTGACGGTGTCGGCGGGGGTGGCGCTGGGGGAGTCCTTGGCGCAGGGGCCGGCGGCGAGGCAGACGCCGTAGACCGCGCCGCCGGAGGGCGCCTCGGCGCAGTCCCCCTCGTAGCCGGCGGGCAGGGCGGTGCGGCGCTGGGCGGTGACGACGCCGCCGTTGGTGACGGCGGTGCCCTTGCCGGACTGGACCTGCCAGGGCGCCATGACGACGACGTCGGCTCCGGCGGCGCACATCGCGCGGCGGAGCTCGTACAGGCCGAGTCCGTCGGAGTTGCTCGCCTTCGCGGCCTGCATCGAGTCGTCGTTGGAGATCAGGATCCGCATCCCGGCGAGCGGGCGGGCGGTGCCGTGGGCGGTGGTCTGCGCGGTCGTGGCGTAGGCGGTTGCGCCGAGGCCGAGGAGGACGGCGGTGGCCGCGGAGAGTGCGAGGTACGTGCGCATGGAGAACCCTTCAGGTGCATGACATGCGGGCAGGGGAAAGAGATCCGGGGCCCTGCCCCCCACGGGAGGGCCCCGGATCGCGCGCGGAGTCGTTCAGGTACTCCGCGGTCTGGGGGTGTACCGGCCTGCGGCGTCGGGCCGCGGGTGTCCCGGTCCCGGCCGGTCCCGGCCCGGGGCGTCAGGCCGTGGCTGTCCCGGTCCCGGCCCGGGCGTCAGGCCGTGGGTGTCCCGGTGCGCGGGGACAGGCCGTGGCCGTACGGGAACACCGGGTCCGCCGTGTCGTTCGGGACGTCCGGCCGGGAGGCCGCGACCGCCGCCATCGAGCGCGGCAGCTCGAAGGGCAGCCGCCCCTCGGCCCGCGCCCGCCCGAAGGCCACGTCGAGCAGGGCCTCGTCGCTCGCGCCGTAGTCGGCGATCAGCGCCGCCGCCCGCTCGGCGATCTCCGGCAGGACGGCCGGCCGCTCCAGGTTGACGCAGACCACCGTCGGCACGGCGGCCAGCAGCCCGAGGATCCGGGCCAGCTCCTCGTCGGGGAAGGCGAGGGAGCCGGAGTGGAAGAAGGACTCGAAGAGGTTCGGCCGCTCCTCGAAGGGGGTGCGCAGCCGCAGGACCGCGAGGTCGGCCCCGGCCGGGTCGGCGACGATCTCGCCGTACGCCGCCGCGACCGCCGGGTCGACGTTCTCCACGTACAGCCTCGGCCGGCCCGTCAGGGGGAGCGGTCCGTCGGTGAGGACGGTGAGGGAGCGGCGCTGGGCGGCGGCGCCCGCGGCCTTGAAGTCGGCGCGGCCGACCGTCTCCGCCGCCTCGTCGGGGTCGACGTACCGCCGCTCGTCGAAGAGTCCGAGCAGGAACTTCTCGCGCAGCAGGCGGCGCACGGAGTCGTCGATCCGCGCCTCGGGGATCCGGCCGGACGCCATCAGCTCCACGATCACCTCGGGGCACTGCTCGCCGCCGAACTGGTCGACGCCCGCGTCGAGGGCCTTCGCCGCCCGCTCGGCCACACTCAGGTGCTCGACGCCCCAGGCCCGCGCCTCGTGCGTCTCGCCGAAGATGACGGCGTCGGTGAGCAACCCCCAGTCGGTGCAGACGATGCCGGTGAAGCCGAGCTCCTCGCGGAGCAGTCCGGTGACGACGCCCCGGTTGAAGCCGAAGCCGACCTCCTCCCAGTCGGTGCCGACGGGCTGGCCGTAGTACGGCATCATCTGCGCGCAGCCGGCGGCGATCGCCGCCTTGAAGGGCTCCAGGTGCAGTTCGCGCAGGCCGCCGGGGTAGACCTGCTCCTTGCCGTGCGGGAAGTGCGGGTCCTCGCCGTCCTTCTGCGGGCCGCCGCCGGGGAAGTGCTTGACCATGGCGGCGACCGACTCGGTGCCGAGGCGGTCGCCCTGGAGGCCGCGGACGTAGGCCCGCACGAGTTCGCCGGTCAGTTTCGCGTCCGAGCCGAAGGTGCCGGACTGGCGGGACCAGCGGGGCTCGCTGGCGAGGTCGATCTGCGGGTGGAGCGCGGTGCGGAAGCCGACGGAGAGGTACTCGCGGCGGACGGTGTCGGCGAAGCGGAAGACCAGCTCCGGGTCGCCGATGGCGGCCAGGCCGAGCGCCTCGGGCCAGGCGGAGAAGGCGCCGGCGTTGAAGGAGGCGCCGACGTTGTCGGTGAAGGCGTGCCACGGGTCCGTGGAGAGCGTGACGGGGATGCCGAGCCGGGTGCCCGCGGCCATCTCCTGGACGGCGTTGTGCCAGAGCGCCATCTCGCGGGCGCCGTGGGTGCCGAGCAGGTTGAAGTGGGTGAGCCGCCGGTCCTCGACGAGCTCCGGGGTGGCGAACGGCAGCATCGAGCCGTCGGTGTCGGTCACCGGGGTGCCGTCCGGATTCATCATCAGCATGGAGTGGAAGAGCTGTCCGGCCTTCTCCTCCGGCGTCATCCGGGCGAGGAGGTCCTCCACGCGCTCGTCCACGGCGCGGGTGGGGTCCTGGTAGGGGTTCATGCCGTACGTCCCTGCTTGTGTGACCGGGCTGCGTGACCGGGTCGGCCGACCCGGGGAGGCGGCGGTGCCGGTCTCGGGCGCCCTCAGGCTAAGCGTGAAAACCGAGTAACCACTAGGTTTCTGAAATGTGACCTGGGTCACGCGACAAAGGGGATGTTTCGGGCCCGGATAAGGTGGCCGCATGCCGGAGAACACGGGCCGCACGCCCCGCAAGAGCGCAGGCCGGGGCAGTTACGCGGTCGGTGACGCGCGCCGCCAGAAGATCCTGGACACCGCCGTCGACCACTTCGGGCAGTGGGGCTTCCACGCCTCCTCCCTCGCCCGGATCGCCAACGACTGCGGCATCACCCAGGGTGGATTGCTGCACCACTTCCGCAGCAAGGAGGACCTGCTCCTCTCGGTCCTCGCGCAGAGCGAACAGCACGACGTGGAGCGGCTCTTCAGCGTCGACCCCGAGTCGTACGAGGCGTACCTCGACACCCTCGTCGCCCTGATCGAGGAGAACACCCGGCGCCCCGGCATCGTCCGCATGTTCAACGTCCTGGTGGGCGAGTCCGGCAACGTCGGCCACCCCGCCCACGCGTACTTCAAGGAGCGCTACGCGCGCGTGCTCCGGCACACGGTCGACCTCCTGGAGCAGGCCGTCCGGCGCGGCGAACTCCGCCCCGACACCGACTGCCCGGCCGTCGCCCGGGAGCACCTCGCCGTCATGGACGGCCTGCAGATCCAGTGGGCCCTCGACCCGTCCTCGATGGACATGCCGGCCCGTGTCGGCGCCTACCTGCGGCGGCAGTACGCGGCGATCGCCGCCCCGAAGGGCTGACGCGAACGCCCGGCGGCGCCCTGTCCGGTGTCCCGCCGGTCAGGCCGCCGCCTTGCCCGCCTCCCACTCGCGGCCGATCCCGCGCAGCAGCTTCGGGTACACGCCCAGGTACCGGAACGGCTTGATCCCCGCCATGTAGACGGCGCCGAGCAGGCCGTTGGGCTTCACGAGGACGGCCATCCGGGCACGGTGGCGGCCCGGGGCGCCGTCCGGGACCCAGCCGATGTGCATTACCGCGTGCACGGTCCGGTTCGCGCTCTCCGCCACCCACTCGTCGTGCGTCCGGTAGACGGACGTGAAGGGGACCGCCCGCAGATCGGGCCCGCGTGGCCCCTCGCGGAGGTCCTCGGGGAGCCGGTCCCGGAGGGTCTCCACGCGCGCGCCGAGGCCGGCGGCGGGCTTGTCCCAGCCGAGCAGCGCGCCCAGCTTCCAGCGGATCGCGAAGAGCGTGCGGACCACGGGGGAGGAGAGGGCGGTTCCCCCGCCGCTCGTGAACTGCCGTACCAGCCGGTCGAGATCGTCCGGGCCGCCCGTGACGGGCAGTTCCCACACGTCCTCGACCTGGAAGTCGCCGGTGAACTCGTGGATCCGCCACGGGCGGGAGGTGTGCGCGGTGCGGGGAAGTCTCATGGCCGTACCCCTGTTCCGACGCCGGGACGACGTCTCTGCGATGGATCTATACGGTGGCGTATAGATCAAGCGTAGACCCGTCTGTACGGCGCCGTATAGTCGGGCGGACGAGTGGCGCGGTGAGGAGGGACACACCATGGGAGCGATTCGCACCCCCCGGGGCCGGTGGATCGAGGAGGGCCTTCGCGCGCTGGCCGACGGCGGCCCCGAAGCCGTGCGGATCGAGCCGCTGGCCCAGGCGCTCGGCGTCAGCAAGGGCGGCTTCTACGGCTACTTCGCCAACCGCGACGCCCTGCTCGACGAGATGCTCGACACCTGGGAGCAGGGAGTTACCGATGCCGTGATCGAGCGGGTCGAGAGCGGCGGCGGGGACCCCCGGGCCAAGCTGGAGCGGCTCTTCGGCCTGGTCCGCGACGCCGTCGGCGAACCGGTGACCGGCACCGCCGTCGACCTCGCGATCCGCGACTGGGCCCGGCGTGACGAGACCGTCGCCGCACGCCTGCGCCGCACCGACGACCGGCGCATGGAGTACCTGCGTTCGCTCTTCCGGAGCTTCTGCCCCGACGAGGACGACGTCGAGGCCCGCTGCATGCTGGTCTTCTCGCTGCGCGTCGCCAACCCCCTCATCGCGGCCGGCCACGGCACGCGCACGCGCGCGGACGTGCTGGCGCTCACCAAGGACTGGCTGCTCAGGTAGCCGCCGTCGCACCCGGCCGGTCCGGGGCGCGGTGGCCGGTGTTCACCGGCCGGTCGGCGGGCCGCCCTCGGGCAGGGCGGCGAAGACGCGCTGAAGGGCGGCCGGGCGCTCGCCGTCGCCCGCGACGACCAGGCGGTGGCGGTACGTGACGTAGTACTGGAAGCCGTCGGGGATCGGGCTGCCGGTCGGGCGCTCCGGGACCCGGGCGTAGGCGGGGTCCTCCAGGGCGGCGCGGAGTTCGGCGGCCTCGGCGGGGGTCTGGCGCCCGGTGCGGGGCGGCTTGGTGCCGGAACGGCTGGTCCAGGTGCCGTCGTAGTGGACGACGAGCTGGTTGCGGACGCCGGCGAGGCCGCCGTTGACCACCACCTCGACGAGGACCTCGCCCGGCTGGGGGTCCTGGGACGGGGTGGCCGGCACCGTCGTGGCGGCGCCGGCCGACGGGTCCGCCGGGGGCGCGGTGGGCGCGGTCGCCTCCGAGGGCGGCCCGCCGGGCGCGGGCGACACCACCGGCCCGCAACCGCTCGCCCCGCCGACGGCCAGGGCCGCCGCCAGCAGCAGGGACCCGCACCACTTCCCGTGTACGCCTCGCACCATGGGTCGAGCATGCCCCGTAAGGGGTGTCCCGCGCAGCCGGACGGGCTCGGTTCCCGGACCCGGCGGGGTGCGGCCGGCGGTCCGGTGCCCGTCAGGCGCCGTCGCGGACGATGCCGGTGAGCGGGCCCCGGTAGCGCCAGTCGAGCGAGTCGTAGAGGGCGAAGCCGTCGGTGGTGGCCGCGAGGACCCCGGTCGTGGCGCCCGCCTGGGCGGCGGCGGCCTCCAGGGTGCGCATGACGTTGGCGCCGAGGCCGCGCCGCCGGTGGGCGGGGTCGGTCTCGATCTGGTCGGCGACGGCCGTGGAGCCGGTCGGGGCGATCTGGCCGCGGGCGGCGAGGGTGCCGTCCGGGGCGAGGATCCGGACCCGGATGACGCCGTCCCGGGTCTCGGTGGTCCGGACGTACGCCTCCGGGGGCGCGGGCCGGGCGCCCGGGTCCAGCGGCTTGACCATCATGAAACCGGGGTCGTCGGGGACGGTCCACCCCTCGGTGATCCAGGGGGCCACGTCCTCCGGGGACGCCATGACCTTGAGCCAGCTGTACGGCTCGGTGAGCCGGGTGCAGAGCGCCCCGACGGAGGCCGCGTCGGGGGCCGGCAGGACGTGCCGCACGACGTGGCGGGGCAGGCCGACGTCGATGCGGTGGCCCCAGGGTTCGGTGACGGCGGCCGGAGTGCCACGGGAGACGGTCCAGCCCGCCACCCAGGCCGATGTAATGGCTGCAATATCCATGCAGGGATTACATCTCGTGCCACGCGCCCGCGTGGGGGTGATCGCTCAGAGCGAACGAACGTCCGGGAACATTCCGGGGCTCAGGTGCATTGAGTCGGTACAGCTCAACTTGACTGCCGAAGGGGAGATCATGGCTTCTGAGTCCATGGCGTCCGTGCCGCTCACTCTGCCTGTGCTGCCGCTCGACGACGAGGTCGTGCTGCCCGGAATGGTGGTGCCGCTCGACCTGTCCGACACCGATGTACGCGCCGCCGTCGAGGCCGCCCAGTCCGCCGCCCGCCCCGGCGCGGGCAAGCCGCGGGTACTGCTGGTGCCCCGCGTCGACGGGACCTACGCCGGAACCGGCGTCCTGGGCGTCGTCGAACAGGTGGGACGCCTGTCCGACGGCGACCCCGGCGCACTGATCCGCGGCATCGGCCGCGTCCGCATCGGCGCCGGCACGACCGGCCCCGGCGCGGCCCTGTGGGTCGAGGGCGGCACGGTCGAGGAGATCCTGCCCGACCCGCTGCCCGGCTCCGTGACCGAACTGGTCAAGGAGTACAAGGCACTCGCCACCAGCTGGCTCACGAAGCGCGGCGCCTGGCAGGTCGTCGACCGCGTCCAGCAGATCGACGGCGTCGGCGCCCTCGCCGACAACTCCGGATACTCGCCCTTCCTCACCGTCGAGCAGAAGGTCGCGCTCCTGGAGACGGCCGACCCGGTCGCCCGCCTCAAGCTCGCCACCGCCCAGCTCCGCGAGCACCTCGCCGAGCAGGACGTCGCCGAGACCATCGCCAAGGACGTCCAGGAGGGCGTCGACAAGCAGCAGCGCGAGTTCCTGCTCCGCCGTCAGCTCGAAGCCGTCCGCAAGGAGCTCCGCGACCTCAACGGCGAGGTCGAGGGCGACGAGTCCGACGACTACCGCGCCCGCGTGGAGGCCGCCGACCTGCCCGAGAAGGTCCGCGAGGCCGCCCTCAAGGAGGTCGAGAAGCTGGAGCGGTCCAGCGACCAGTCCCCCGAGGGCTCCTGGATCCGCACCTGGCTCGACACCGTCCTCGAACTGCCGTGGAACGAGCGGACCGAGGACCGCTACGACATCCGGGGCGCCCGCGCCGTCCTCGACGCCGAGCACGCCGGCCTCGACGACGTGAAGGAACGCATCACCGAGTACCTCGCGGTGCGCAAGCGCCGCTCCGACCGGGGCCTCGGCGTCGTCGGCGGCCGCCGCGGCGGAGCCGTGCTCGCCCTCGTCGGCCCGCCCGGCGTCGGCAAGACCTCGCTCGGCGAGTCCGTCGCGCACGCCATGGGCCGCGAGTTCGTCCGCGTCGCCCTCGGCGGCGTACGGGACGAGGCGGAGATCCGCGGCCACCGGCGGACCTACGTCGGCGCCCTGCCCGGCCGGATCGTCCGCGCCGTCAAGGAAGCCGGGTCGATGAACCCGGTGGTCCTGCTCGACGAGATCGACAAGGTCGGCTCCGACTTCCGCGGCGACCCCGCGGCGGCCCTCCTCGAAGTCCTCGACCCGGCGCAGAACCACACCTTCCGCGACCACTACCTGGAAGTCGAACTCGACCTCTCCGACGTCGTCTTCCTGGCCACGGCCAACGTCCTCGAAGCCATCCCGGAGGCGCTCCTCGACCGCATGGAGCTGGTCAGGCTCGACGGCTACACGGAGGACGAGAAGGTCGTCATCGCCCGCGACCACCTGCTCCCGCGCCAGCTGGAGCGGGCCGGCCTGGAGTCCGGCGAGGTCGTCCTGGAGGACGCAGCCCTGCGGAAGCTGGCCGGCGAGTACACCCGCGAGGCGGGCGTGCGCACCCTGGAGCGGTCGATCGCCCGGCTGCTGAGGAAGGTCGCCGCCCAGCACGAACTGGGCGACCGCGAGCTGCCGTTCGCGGTCGGTCCCGAGGACCTGCGGGAGCTCATCGGGCGTCCGCACCACGTGCCGGAGTCGGCCCAGGACCCGGCCGAGCGGCGCACGGCGGTGCCCGGTGTCGCCACCGGGCTCGCCGTGACGGGCGCGGGCGGCGACGTGCTCTTCGTCGAGGCGTCCCTCGCCGACCCGGAGACCGGCGCCGCGGGACTGACCCTCACCGGCCAGCTGGGCGACGTGATGAAGGAGTCGGCGCAGATCGCGCTCTCCTTCCTCCGCTCGCACGGCGCGGAGCTGGAGCTGCCCGTCACCGGCCTCAAGGACCGGGGCGTGCACATTCACTTCCCGGCGGGTGCCGTGCCCAAGGACGGCCCGAGCGCGGGCGTGACCATGACGACCGCGCTGGCGTCCCTGCTGAGCGGCCGCCTGGTCCGCACGGACGTCGCCATGACCGGCGAGGTCTCCCTCACCGGCCGGGTGCTCCCGATCGGCGGCGTGAAGCAGAAGCTCCTCGCCGCGCACCGGGCGGGCATCACCACGGTCGTGATCCCCAAGCGGAACGAGGCCGACCTGGACGACGTCCCGGCCGAGATCCTGGAGAAGCTGGAGGTCCACCCGGTGACGGACGTCCGGCAGGTCCTGGAGATCGCGCTGGCCCCGGCGGCGGTGCCGGTGGGCGTGGCCGCGTAACTTCCCGCGCCGGAGCGGGGTGTCCTGCCGGGGCACCCCGTTCCGGCGTATCCGGATGTCGGTCGGGGCTGTCATGCTCGTACGCATGAACGAAGACGCCTTCTGGGCTCTCATCGACGAGTTGAGCCGCCGTCCCGGTGACCGGGACGAACGGCTGGAGTGGCTGCGGGCCGAGCTGGTACGGCGTCCGGCGACCGAGAGCGTGGCGTTCCAGGTGCGGCTCGAGGAGGCGTGCGAGGGCGCCGACTCGCGCGCGGTGTGGACGGCGGCGGACCTGGTCGAGGGCGGCGACTGCACGGACGACGGCTTCCACTACTTCACGCTCTGGCTCGTGGGCCAGGGACGCAAGGTGTACGAGTCGGTCGTCGCCGACCCGGACACGCTGGCCGACGTGTCGGGGATACGGGCGCTCGTGGGCCGGCACCGCGACACGTGGGGCGACCACGAGTGGCCCGAGTGGGAGGAGCTCGACTACGTCGCGCAGGACGCGTTCGACGAGCTGACCGGCCAGGAGGACGACGAGGGGGACGCGTTCCTCGACGCGGTCGAGGAGCTCGCGGGAGAGCGGGAAGAGGACGAGGTGCCCTGGGGGTCTCGGCCGGAGGGGTTGGCGATTCCCCGGCTCGCCGCCCTCTTCCCGCCCCGGTCGTCCGGCTCCTAGGAGGCGCGGGGTCCCCGGCTGACCGGGGACCCCGGAGGCGTCAGGAGGCGGACGGGTTCCGGCGGCGGCCCAGGAGCAGGCTGCCGGCCGCGAAGGCGGCGACGGCGCCCGCGCCGGCCAGGGCCAGGGGGAGCGGCGAGGAGGGGGCTCCGGCGGCCTCGGAGGAGAGGGCCGGGGCCTGCTCGTCACCGCCGTGGCCCGCGTGGCTCACGGTGGAGAGATCGGCGCCCGCCGCGATCTTCGCCTCGGTCGGGGCCTTGGCCTGCGTCGTGCCGGCCGCCGTCGCCGTACCGCCGAAGGTGACGTCCGAGCAGCTGTAGAAGGCTTCGGGGCTGTCGTTGCGCTGCCACACCTGGTAGACGATGTGGCGGCCGGCGCGGGCCGGCAGGTTGCCGGTGAAGTTGTAGAAGCCGTCGGTCGAGGTGCGGGTGGTCTGGAAGACGGCGACGGGGGTCGCGTCCAGGTCCGACCACTTGAGGGGCTGCGTCGGGTCGAAGCCGGCCTTCGTGATGTAGATCGTCATGGTGCCCGAGTGGGGGGCGGTCACCCGGACCTTGAAGTCGAAGGAACCGGCGGCGACGGCGGTCGCCGGCCAGTCGGTGCGGGCCCAGTCCAGGGCCCGGTACTTGGCGCGGTTCGCCGAGCAGAGCTTGCCGTCCGGGATCAGCGCCTGGTGCTGCCCGTCGGCGTTGGCGATGTTGACCTCGTTCCAGTCGTAGAGAGGCTGGGTGCCGGAGTCGGCGACGAGGTCCTTGCAGACCTGCGACTTGGGTGTCTCGGGGCCCTCGGCGTAACAGGCGGCCACGCGGCTCACGGGGTTGAAGACGGCCCCGTGGGCGCCGGCCGCGGTGGGGGTGAGGCCGACGAGCGCGGCGGCGGACAGGGTCGCGGCGGCGACGGTGGTGGTGCGGCGGTAGGAGGCCATGCGGGGGCTCTCTCTCGTGCGTGGGGGAGTACGGGACGAGCAACGCGCGCTGGGTGCACGGAAGTTGAATTCCGGGCGACCGGCGTAGAGCCTCGCATTGGTCCATACCAATGGGCAAGAGGGTGGGTGGAAAAAGCCGCGGCGCCCCCCCGGGGTGCCGCACACCCGGGGAACCGCCGTGGACCGCTGGACCCGCCGAGGGCCAGGTCAGCCGTTCGCGAGCGCCTGTACGCGCGAGTAGTCGCCGTTGAAGTGGTTGTGGTCGCCGACCGTCGGGCCGGAGGAGGTGTACTGCCAGATCGTGTAGTACGGCCAGCCGGCCGGGAGTTCGCCGACCTCGGAGGCGTACCGCGCGATCCACAGCGGGTTGGTGGAGGCGAAGGCCGAGGAGTTCCCGGTGCACTGCTTCCACCAGCTCGTGGCGGTGTAGATCACCGGGTCGCGGCCCGTCCGGGACCGGTAGCGGTTCACGAAGTCCTGGATCCACGCGACCATCCCGGACGCCGTCTTGCCGTAGCAGGTCGCGCCGTACGGGTTCCACTCGATGTCGAGCACGCCCGGCAGGGTCCTGCCGTCCTTCGACCAGCCGCCGCCGTTGTTCACGAAGTAGTCGGCCTGGGCGGCACCGCTCGTCGTGTCCGGGGTGGCGAAGTGGTACGTCCCGCGGATCATGCCGACGTTGTAGGAGCCGGTGTACTGCTGGGTGAAGTACGTGTTCTTGTAGTACGTGCCTTCCGTCGCCTTCACATAGGCCCACTTGACCCCGCTGTTCCACAGCGTGGACCAGGCCACGTTGCCGTTGTGGCTGGAGACGTCCACGCCTTCGGTCTGGGCGGCGAGGGTCGAGGCGCCGCCGGCGGGCTTGACGCCCTTGCCGTCGTGCGCGATCACGCCCATGCCCATGTAGGCGGAGCCGCGCGCCGGGGCGACCCGGGTGCCCGGGTCCTGTGCGGCACCGGCGGAACCGGCGAGGGGCAGGAGCAGGGCCAGGGTCGCGAGGGCGGCGCCGGCGAGGGTCGTTCCGGATCTGTGCACACGCATTGCGTGCCTCCGAAAGGCTCGGTGGGGGGAGCTGTTGGGGGGAGCGGGGCGCACGGCACCGACGGGCCATGGTGTGGACATGTCAGCCAGGCGCCGTGGACGACGCTACGCACGTAGACCCACCCGGGGAAGAGGGCCCGGATGCCGCCGTTGGTCTACTCCTGCGAAATACTGGAAGAGCTGCGGAGATGGCCGCGGCGGGAAGAAACTTTCAGCGGCCGGAAACCGGCGGCCGGATCGCCGGACAGCCGCCGGAGAACGCGTGGGAGGTGCCGACGTGCACGCAAGCGGTACGGGAAGTGAAGGCCGGGCCGCCCGGCCCACGGCGGGCGACGACGACGGCACCCCGACGCCCGCACCCGCGTCCGGTGCGGGCGGCGGCACCCCGACCGCCGCACCCACGACGGGGGACGGCCGTGGCGACACCCCGACCGCCGCACCCGCGTCCGGTGCGGGCGGCGGCACCCCGGCCGCCGCTCCCGCCGGTGTGGACCCCGAGTTCCTCGCCCTCGAACGCGAGCTGGCCGTGTTCCTGCGCCGCGCGCGGGCCCAGTCCGGCGAGATGGCGCGCGAGGTGCACCCGGAGCTGGAACCGGCCGCGTACGGCCTGTTCGTCCGGCTGGACGAGGCCGGGCCCCAGCGGGCCACCGAACTGGCCGGGTACTTCGGCGTCGGCAAGGCCACGATGAGCCGGCAGCTGCGCGCCCTGGAGGTGCTCGGCCTCGTCGTCCGCGACCCCGACCCCGCCGACGGGCGCGCCTCCCTGGTCAGGCTCACCGAGGAGGGACGCGACCGCTTCCGGCACGTGCGGGACGCCCGGCGCGGGCGGTACGTCCGCAAGCTCGTCGACTGGGACCGCGCGGAGGTCGCCGAACTGGCCCGGCTGCTCCATCACTTCAACGTCCGCTCGGAGGGCTGACCGCTCAGCGGTCCGGCAGCTCCGCGTAGGCCGCCGTCGCGTCGTCGTGCGTCTTCCGGCGGTGGGCGCCGCCGACCCGCGCGGCCGCCGCCTCCAGGGCCCGGACCCGGCGCAGGAGACCGGCCGGACCCTCCTCGCGCAGGACGCCGAAGCAGGCCGTCCAGTCGCCCGCGCCGAACAGCTCCACCCAGCGGGACGCCCCGTCCGTGAGTGCCGCCAGGGCGCGTACCTCCGCGCGGGGCGTCGTGCCGGTCACCGCCCGCCCCGCAACGGCCGGGTCGGCCGCCGCCGTGAAGAAGCCGCCCTCCCGGTTGCGCAGCCGGTCCGTCGCCGCCAGGGAGCGCCGCACCTCGCCCGGCACCCGGTCGAGCCGGTCGTCCAGCACGGCGCGCACCGCACCGTCCGGCGCCTCCAGGAGAAGGACCGAGTCGGACAGGACCAGATGCTCGACCGAGGCGGCGTCCCAGCGCGCGAGGACCACCGTCGCCTGCGGCGTACGCACGTGAGAAAGGTCACAGGTGTCCCGGTGGGCGTCCGCGGTGCGCCGGATTGCCCGCGACAGGATCTCGGACAGGGGCATGTCCGGCCGGGAAGCGGACAGTTCGGTCAAAGCCCCGCCGAGGCGCGCGGTGAACCACGGCACGGTGTGCACACAACCGTCATCACCGGCGGGTGGTGTGACGCCGTCGAGCAGCACGACGGTTCCCCCGCGCCCCGAAGCGGGCAGAGCGGCGGCCACCCAGTCCTCGTTGGGGCGTTCGGGGCTGCCGGGGAGGGAGGCGACATCGCTGCGCATGAGGTCCAGTGTGCCCGCCCGCGATCCACCGGCCGCGCACTCCTTCACGGGACCTGCAAATGACCGGAAATGGCCTGTACCAACCGGGCGGCCGTGGCGCACGAGGCGGAACGGGTACCTCCGCGGAGCTGCGGGCGGGCATCCTGCCAAAGCCCGCCCGGAAGATCCAACCGGGGGCCCTTCGGGGCCCGCGGGGCCCGCCGGAGAAGTTGTTCGCCAACTCAGGAGTGTTGTTCACTCGTTCGGGTGGCGGAGCGGCCGATGCGCGCCCCCTTCCCAGAAGCGCTGGAATGGTCGGAAGCCGTACCAGGGGTGGGGGCGCTCCATGTGACCGGTCGTCACCTCTGCTTTGTGGGCGGACGAGTCAAGAATGCGAGCACCGGTGCAGAAGAAGCGGCCTCGGAGCAACAACGGCACGCGGAGTCAGGCCCCCGGTGCGGAGCCGACCCCGGGCGGCGTGACGGCGCACCCCGCGCAGGCACCCGCCCAGCCCCCCGCCGGCCGCACCAAGCGCGTCCGCAACCGCCTCGTCGCCGGCGTCGCCCTCGTCGGCGTCACCGTCCTCGCCGCCGGGGCCCCCGCGGTCCTCGCCGCCTCCGCCGAGCTGACCGACTCCCAGCGGCTGGTCACCCTCGCCGAACTCGACCGGCAGGCCGTCACCCTGGCGCACTCCCTCGCCGACGAGCGCGACGAGGTCGTCGCGTACATCGCCGCCGGCCGCGACGCCCAGACCGGCGACGCCAAGCACCGACGGCAGATCAGCGACACCCGGTCCACCCGCGTCGACCGGCAGATCGACGAGATCCGGCCCGCCGCCACCACCGAACTCCGCCGCGACCTCGCCGGAGTCCCCTCCATCCGCCGCGCCGCCCTCACCGGCAAGGGCACGGCCCTGGAGGCCCACAAGGCGTACTCGGACGTCATCGCCAAGCTCCAGGCCCTCGCCGACGAACTCGCCGACACGACCCCGGCCCGCGCCGCCGACACCTCGCTCACCGAGGCCACCCGCGCCCCGGCCGCCCTCGGCCGTGCCGTCGAACAGGCATCCGCCACCCGCGGCCTGCTCCTCGCCGCGCTCTCCGCGGCGCAGCCCGAACCCACCGGGGACGTCCACTACGACTCCGAGTCCGGCACCTACGTCCCCGACGTGCCGGAGGGCACGGCGGAGGCCGAACGCGCCCGCGACGCCCTCAGCGCCGCCGCCCAGCAGGCCCGCGTCCGCGAACTCGCCGCCCTCGGCGACTTCGACCAGGCCGCCGGATCCGCCGCCCGCGACTCGCTCGCCGCGACCGTCACCGGACCCGACGTCAAGAACGCCGAACGCTCGCTGGCCGCCCTCACCGACCAGCCCCGGCTCACCGAGGCCGAGCGCGCGACCGACCCGGCCGCCCTGGACGGAGCCCTCTCCGCCCGCGTCGAGCAGATGCGCGGCGTCGAGTCCGCCCTCGCCGCCGAGCGCGTCGAACGGCTCGGCGCGCTCCGCGACGACGACGTCACCGCCCTCGAACTGCGCATCGCCTACCTCGGCGGCTGCCTCCTCGTCGCCATCGGCATCTCCACCTACGTCGCCCGCACCCTCACGCGCCCGCTCGCCGTCCTCCGCATCGGCGCCGCCCGGCTCGCCGCGGCCCCCGCGCCGCACACCGAGGAGCCGGTCCGCTTCACCGGCCGCAACGACGAGTTCGCCCAGGTCGTCCGCTCCCTCAACACCCTCCACGGCAAGCTCTCCGGCCTCGCCGCGCAGACCGAGCGGCTCACCGACGAGCGGGCCGACCTGGCCGCGGCCAAGGAGGCCGTCGGCGCCGAACTCGCCGCCCAGCGCGCGGAGCTCCAGGGCCGCGTCGCCCTCCTCACCGCCGACCTCGAACGGCTCCGGAACACCGTCCACCACACCTTCGTCAACCTTTCGCTGCGCAGCCTCGGGCTCGTCGAGCGCCAGCTCGGCGTCATCGAGAAGCTGGAGGAGCGCGAGCAGGACCCGGACCGCCTCGGCACCCTCTTCAAGCTCGACCACATGGCCACCGTCATGCGCCGCCACAGCGAGAACCTGCTGGTCCTCGCCGGCCACGAGCACGTCCACGGCCACGCCGGGCCCGTACCGCTGGTCGACGTCCTGCGCGCCGCCGTCAGCGAGATCGAGCGGTACGAGCGGGTGACCATCCAGTCGCTGCCGCCGCACGCCCAGGTCGCCGGCTTCGCCGCGGACGACCTCAGCCACCTCGTCGCCGAGCTCCTGGAGAACGCCACCTCCTTCTCGCCGCCGGACGCCGAGGTCCAGCTCTCCGGCTGGCTCCTGGAGAGCGGCGAGGTGATGCTCTCCGTGCAGGACGCGGGCATCGGCATGACCGCCACCCGCTTCGCCGAGCTCAACGCCCGGCTCGCCGACGCCGACCCGGACGCCTTCGACGGCGAAGGGCTCGGCATGCGGGTCATCGCCCTGCTCGCCGCCCGCCACGGCGTCCGCGTCGAGCTCCGCGAGCAGCAGCCGGGCGGCACGGCGGCCGTCGTCGTCCTCCCGCTCCCGCTGCTCCCCACCGTCCCGCCGGCCACCGTCTCGCAGCCCGTGCAGGTGGCGGGCGTGGCGCCCGCCATCCAGCTGCCCGGCTCGGTGGCGGAGGCCAACTCCAACACCCTGCCGTCCCGCACCCGCGACCCGCTCGTCGAGGCCGCGGAGCGCGCCATCCTCGCGGCCGAGGCGGCGGGCGAGATGACCGCGCGCACGCCCGAACCGGCTCCGGAGGCCCACCCGGAGCCCGCGCCGGAGTACGCCCCCGCGCCGGAGGCGGAGTACGCCCCCGAGCCGGAGGTCCGGTACGAGCCGGAGTACGCCCCCGAGCCGGAGCCCGAGGCGGTGTACGCCCCCGAGCCCGCGTCGGAGTACGCCCCCGAGCCGGAGGCGGAGTACGCCCCTGAGCCCGAGGTCCGGTACGAGCCGGAGTACGCCCCCGAGCCCACCCCCCTCGGGGAGTCCGTCTCCGAGACCACGCTCCAGGTGCGGCTGCCCGACCCGCCGCCGGAGCCGGACGCCCACGAGCGGGCGGCCGACCACGTCGAGCCCGCCCCCACCGCGGAGCCCCCGGCACCCATCGCTCCCGCACCGGTCACCGCCCCCGTGCCGGTCGCCGACCCGGAGGTTCCCGGGCCTCGCCCCGCGCAGTGGGGGCGGGTCACCGACAAGGGCCTGCCCAAGCGCACCCCGCAGGTGGTGCGTCAGCCCGGCGCCGCCACCACCACCCGTAAGAGCGGCGTGGACGCCGAGGCGCTGCGACGGCGGCTCGGTGGCTTCCACCAGGGAGCCAAGGCCGGACGCCGCGACGTGGAGGCCGAGTTGGGGCCGGAGCGGATGGACACGGCGCCGACCGAGGCCGTAAGGACTGCACGTACAGAGGAGATGACGGGGGACACAGTCGAGGAGGCACGCAGTTGACCGCGACGGGAACGTTCGGACTGAGCACGGAGGCCCGCAACCTGCAATGGCTGCTGGGCAATCTGGTCGAGGAGGTGCCCGGCGTCCGCTCGGTCGCCGTCGTCTCCTCCGACGGCCTGATGCTGCTCTCGTCCGACCCGGCTGTCCAGCAGGTCACGACGGCCACCGAGGAGGCGGGCCGTCCCGACGGGCCGCGCGGCTCCAGCGCGGACCTCGCCACCATCGTCTCCGGCATCGGCAGCCTCAC
Organism: Streptomyces sp. NPDC059534; assembly: GCF_042743475.1. NCBI lineage: Bacteria > Bacillati > Actinomycetota > Actinomycetes > Kitasatosporales > Streptomycetaceae > Streptomyces > Streptomyces sp. NPDC059534. The sequence continues at coordinate 62,179 of NZ_JBHWAQ010000009.1, read as the reverse complement.
CATCGGCGCCGCCCGGCTGATGGACGGCGGCGGGGTCAAACAGACCATGGTCGCGATGGAGGACGGCAGCGTCTTCGTGATGTCGATCAGCGACGGCTCGCTGCTCGGCGTGCACGCGACACCCGACTGCGACATGAGCGTCGTGGCGTACCACATGGCGCTCTTCGTGGGCCGCGCCGGACACGTACTCACCCCCGAAGTCCGCAGCGAGCTGCGCAAATCGATGGAGAGCCCCCAGTGACGTCCGCCTCGCACCTCTACAAGCTGCCGGTACGGGGGGAGGGGCGGCGCCCCGCGCGCGTGCGCCCCTACTCGCTGACCGGCGGCCGGACCCGCTTCGGACACATCCTGCTCGTCGAGACCTTCGTGGCGGCGCTCGAAGCGCCCGCCGTCCGCAAGGTCCTGACGGACGGCGGGCCCGCCGCCCGCGGTCTGATGCCGGAGATGCGGGCCATCGTCGAGATCTGCCGCCGGATGCGGACGGTGGCGGAGATCTCGGCGCTTCTCAAGATGCCGTTGGGTGTCGTCCGGGTGCTGCTCAGCGACCTGGCCGACCAGGGAAAGATCCGTGTGTACGGGACCGGTCACGGCACCGGCCAGCCCGACCGCGCGCTCCTCGAAAGGGTGCTGAGTGGACTCCGTCGTCTCTGACGCCTCCGCCGTCTCCGAATCACCGGCGGCCGCGGGCATTCCCGCGCAGCCCCGGACCGCTCTCCTCACACCGGACACCCCCGCCCCGGATGCCGCCGGGTCGGACGCCGCCGTACCGGACGCCGACGACGGCGCCCAGGACTGGCAGCTCGACCACACCCGCGCACCGATAGCGACGAAGATCGTCGTCGCGGGCGGCTTCGGCGTGGGCAAGACCACCTTCGTCCGCGCGGTCTCGGAGATCACCCCGCTCCAGACCGAGGCGCTGATGACCCGGGCGAGCGAGGACACCGACGACCTCACGGCCACGCCCGACAAGCTCACCACCACGGTCGCGATGGACTTCGGGCGGATCACGCTCGACAACGACCTGGTGCTGTACGTCTTCGGCACGCCGGGGCAGCAGCGCTTCTGGTTCATGTGGGACGACCTGGTGCGGGGCGCGATCGGGGCGATCGTGCTCGCCGACACCCGGCGGCTCACCGACTGCTTCCCGGCCCTCGACTACTTCGAGAGCTGCGGACTTCCGTACATCGTGGCCGTCAACCACTTCGAGGGCACCGAGGTGTTCGAGGTGGAGGACGTCAGGGAGGCCCTGACCGTCCCTCCGCACGTACCCGTGGTGATCATGGACGCGCGCAAGCGCTACAGCGTCGTCGAGAGCCTGCTCGCGATGGTCGCGCACGCGCTCGAAGCCACCCCCGAATAGCCCTCCCCACAGCTCACAGTCGCCAGGAGCACCATCCATGCGGAAGATCCTCATAGTCGGCGCCGGACAGTCCGGCCTCCAGCTCGCCCTCGGCCTCCAGGCCCAGGGGTACGAGGTCACCCTGATGTCGAACCGGACGGCGGACGAGATCCGGGCCGGCCGCGTCATGTCCACCCAGTGCATGTTCGACATCGCGCTCCAGCACGAGCGGGACCTCGGCCTCAACTTCTGGGAGTCCCAGGCCCCCCGCATCGAGGGCCTCGGCGTCTCCGTCGCCGGTCCCGACTCCGGCCGCGTGATCGACTGGGTCGGGAAGCTGGACGGGTACGCCCAGTCCGTCGACCAGCGCGTGAAGATGGCCGGCTGGATGGACACCTTCGCCCAGCGCGGCGGCCAGCTGGTCATCCACGGCGTGGCCGTCGGCGACCTCGACTACTTCTCCCGCAGCTACGACCTGGTGCTCGTCGCCGCCGGCAAGGGCGAGCTGGTCTCCATGTTCGGCCGCGACGCGGCCCGTTCGCCGTTCGCCGAGCCGCAGCGCGCCCTGGCCGTCTCGTACGTCCACGGCCTCGGCCCGCGCCCCGAGCACCCGGACTTCGACGCGGTCCGCTGCAACATCGTCCCCGGCGTCGGCGAGCTCTTCGTCATGCCGACGCTCACCACCGGCGGTCGCGCCGACATCCTCTTCTGGGAGGGCGTCCCCGGCGGCCCGCTCGACGCCTTCCAGGGCGTCAAGGACCCCTCCGAGCACCTGGCTCTGACGCTGGAGCTCATGGAGCGCTTCACGCCCTGGGAGTACGCCCGGGCCACCAAGGTCGAGCTGACCGACGCGGGCGGCACCCTCGCCGGCCGGTACGCGCCGACCGTCCGCAACCCCGTCGGCCGGCTCCCCGGCGGCGGCCTGGTCCTCGGCGTCGCCGACGTCGTCGTCGCCAACGACCCCATCACCGGCCAGGGCTCCAACTCGGCGTCCAAGTGCGCCGCCGCGTACCTCGCCGCCATCGTCGAGCAGGGCGACCGGCCCTTCGACGAGGAGTGGATGCAGGGCGCCTTCGACCGCTACTGGCAGACGGCCCAGCACGTCACCAAGTGGACGAACGCGATGCTGGCCCCGCCGCCGGAGCACATCCTCGGCCTCCTCGGCGCCGCCGGCCAGCTCCAGCCCGTCGCCGACCGCTTCGCCAACGGCTTCAACGACCCCGCGGACTTCGAGAACTTCTTCTTCGACCCGGAGAAGACGTCCGCCTACCTGGCCTCGGTCTCGGGAGCCTGACGAGCCTCCGACCTACGTCGGAGCGGTTGCCGTTGGTGGCTGTCGGTCACCATCGGCACCCCTCCGACGGCCCACAGACGGCCCACAGACGGCCCGGCCCCGGCCGCCGGCCGCGCGTCAGGACGAAGAGCGCCGGGGCGGCCGACGGACGAATGCCGCCTGACCATCATCCGAACGGGGGCTACGCTCACACCGTGACTGCCGCATGGGAACCCACGACGGCGGGCGTGCTGCGACTGCCCTCAGGCCGGCTCGTCCGCGGCCGGGGACTGAGTCGGCCACTCCCGCCGGGCCCGCAGCCCACCTTCGCGCTCTACCTGCTGGGCCACCGGCCACCGCCGGTCGCCTGGGAAAGCCGCTGGCTCCGCTGGCCCGACTTCTGGCTGCCTTCCGACCGCGCCACGACCGCCGACGCACTGCGCGAGGCATGGGCGCGCGCCGAGGCCGAACGCGTCGAGATCGCCTGTGCCGGCGGACACGGACGAACCGGCACCGCACTGGCATGCCTCGCCGTGCTCGACGGGGTGTCCCACCGTGAGGCCGTCGCCTACGTCCGGGAGCACTACGCTCCGCGCGCCGTTGAGACACCCTGGCAACGCCGCTTCGTCTCCCGCTTCCAGTAGCGGCATCGCTCATCGGCCACAAGTGCGCGCAGGAGCGATGATCTCCATGAGGGCTCGAAGAGGGGTGGGTGGTCATGGCCGGCCGACGACCAAGACTGGTACTCCTGTGTGGTCTTCCCGGTGCCGGGAAGACCACGGTGGCCAGGAGGTTGGAGCGGGAACTGTCGGCTGTGCGGCTGTGTCCGGACGAGTGGCTCGTGGAGCTGGGGTTCGACCTCTTCGACAGTGGGGCGAGGGACCGCGTCGAGCGTCGCCTGTGGCGGCACGCCCAGGATCTGCTGGTTTCCGGAGCGGTGGTGATCCTGGAGAACGGGTTCTGGCAGCGTGGGGAGCGCGATGAGATGCGGCTCCGAGCTCGCGCCCTCGGGGTCGAGGTCGAACTTCGCCACCTCGACGTGCCGATGGCGGAACTGGAGCGGCGCATCGCCCTCCGGAACCAGGAGCCGGGCTCGGTCGTGCTGACAACCGAGCTGCTCGGAGAGTGTCGGAGTCAGTTCGAGGCCCCGACGCCGGCCGAGCTGGACCTGTTTGATCCGCCCCTGTCGTAGCCGTTCTCGATTCCTGGGTCCCGTGGTCACCCGCGGAGGCTTGTGCCCGCCACCACTCCCTTGCCGTCGCGGACTGACCTGTTGTGACCAGGACGCTGGCTTCGTGGCGGACGGCGGGTGGTCGTCGATATCGGGTCGATGCGCCGGGGGTCGGTGTTCGAGGATGGGGGCATGCCTCTGTCGAACACCCTCGCGCGCGTGGACGCGGATCTGGCCGCCGGCCGTGTGCCCGTGGCGCGCCAGCGCCTGCGTGGTCTGGTCTCCTCGTTCCCGCGGGACCTGGCGCTGCGCCGCCGGCTCGCCGAGGTGTACCGGCTGTACGGGGACGCCGCGGAGGCGGGGCGGTGGATGTACCTGGAGGAGGACCGGCGGGCGGACGAGACCGCGGCCTTCGAGGAGCGGTACGGGACTCCGGGCCGGCGGATGAGGGCGCTCGCGTGGCGCGGCCCTGAGGCGGGGGCCGGTACCGCGTTCGCCGTGGAGCGGCTGACGGCGGTGCGGGTGGCCCGTGTCGAGGCGTCGGGGCGGGCGGCCGACTGGGACGATCCGGCCTCCTATGAGGACGAGGACGAGGGCGCCGGGGACGGCGCGCCGGACAGCGGCGGGTGGAACGTCGCCGGGGTGATCGTGGCGCTCGGCAGTGTGGCGGGCGTGGTCGGCATGGTGGCGATCTGGGTGATCGGGGTCGTCGCGCTCTTCGAGTGAGCGGCGGCGGCCGCCGCGGCCTCGGCGCGGCGGACGGCGATGGGGGCCAGGAGGCCCGTGAGGGCGAAGAGGGCGCCGACCGCGTACCAGCCGGGGCGGCCCCAGCCGATGCAGAGGGCGATGAGGAGCCCGGGGCCGAGGGCCTCGGAGAGGCCGGCGCCCAGGCCGAAGACGCCGAGGTACTGGCCGGTGGCGTGGGGTGGTGCGAGCGCGTAGGACACCTCGAAGCCGCCCGCCGCGTGCCACAGTTCGCCGACCGTGTGCACCACCACCGCGGTCAGGAGCAGGGCGACCGCCACCGCGACGGGCGTGCCCGCCGCGAGCGGGACCAGTGCGCAGGAGGCGAGGAAGGCCGCCCCGGCGCGCCGGTAGGCGCGGCCGCCGGCCCGGGGCGAGTCGATGCCGCGGCTCGCCCGCACCTGGAGGCCGACGACGAGGACCGTGTTGGTGAGCATCGTCCCCGAGACCAGCCAGTGCGGGGCGGTGGTGGAGCCCACGAGCCAGAGCGGGATCGCCACGGTGAGCACCTTGAACTGGATCGCCATGATGCCGTCGAGCGCGGTCAGCGCCAGGTACGGCCGGTCCCGCAGTGCGATCCACCGGGGGCCGTGGGCGGCGGGCGCGGGGGCGACGGGCGGCAGCAGGAGCAGGACGGCGGCGGAGGCCGCGAACGCGAGGGCGTTTCCGGCGACCAGGAGCCGGTAGGCGTCGAGGGTGCCGACCTGGACCGCCCAGCCCGCGAGGAGCGCGCCGAGGGAGATGCCGACGTTGGTCAGGGCACGCAGCGAGGCGCGGAACTCCTGGGGCCGGTCGCCTCCGTAGCGCCGGATCAGCGGCGCGCGGGCGGCCAGTCCCGCCGCCTTGGCGCCGGTGGCCGTGGAGACGGCGAGGACGAACGGCCAGAAGCCGTCGGCGAGGACGAAGGCCGCCGTGGCGAGGGCCTGGACGGCCAGCGTGGATACGAGGACCCCGCGCGCCCCGCGCCGGTCCGCTCGCCGGCCGACGGCGATGCCGACGGCCGGCGACAGGAGTCCGGCGATGCCGAGCCCGAGGCCCACGGAGGCGGCCGGGAGGTGCACGGCCTGGGTGAAGTACAGCACTCCGGCGGTGAGGAAGAGCCCGCTGCCGACGGCGTTGACGAAGTTCGAGGCGGCGAGCGTGCGCTGGGGTCCGGTGTCCGGCACGAGCTTGGGCATGACGGGGCTCCGCGTCCGAGGCAGCTGGTCGTAAGGACCCCTCAAGCTTGTTGCATATTACTTGCAAGAGCAAGAGGCATGCATGGGAAGGGAGTTCGGCTTGACGCTCAGTTCCGGTCGTACCCCTCGTCCCCGCCGTCCGTGGCCCCCGCCGGAAGCACCGGCGGGGTGTACGCGTCCAGGGCGGACCCCCGCGGGTCGGGGCGTACGGCCCCGAGCAGCGGGTTCGCGGCGAGCGGCGAGACCTTCACCTTCCCGCCGGGGCGCGGCGCCTGCACCACCAGGCCCCCGCCGAGGTAGAGCGCCACATGGGTGGCGCCCGGGAAGTACACCACCAGGTCGCCGGGGCGCAGCTCGCCCAGCGCGACCCGGGGCAGGGTCGCCCACTGCTCCTGGCTGGTGCGCGGGATCTCCCGGCCCGCCGCCGCCCACGCCCGCTGGGTGAGCCCCGAGCAGTCGTACGCGTCCGGGCCCTCGGCACCCCACTCGTACGGCTTGCCGATCGCGCCCACCGCGAACCGCAGCGCCTCCGCCCCCGCCCGGGACGGGGTGCGGGTGCCGTCCAGGACGCCGGAGTCGAGCAGCTCGCGCTGCGCGCCCGCGGTCTGGACGCGCTCCAGCTCGGTCAGCCGGGCGAGCTGCTCGGGCGAGAGCCCGGCGAGCAGCTTCTCCACCTCGCGCAGCGTCGCCGTCACCTCGTCCCGCCGGGTGCGCTGCGCGGCGGCGAGGGTCTGCTGCCGGTCCAGGGCCTTGCGCGAGGTGCTCGCGAGCGCGGCGGCCCGCCGTTCCGTCGCTTCGAGCCGGGTGACGGCCGTGGTTCGGCTCCGGGCCGCGCGGGCCATCAGATGCCCCTGGTCGAGCGCCGACTGCGGGTCCTGCGAGAACAGCAGCCGCACATAGGAGGAGAACTCGGACCTGCCCTGGTACTGGTCCCTGGCGATCCGTCCCGCCTCGGCGCGCCCCTGTGCCAGGGCGGTACGGGCCGCGGTCAGCCGGGCCGTCACCTTCCTGGTGTCGGCGGTCTGCGCCTTCAGCGCCTCCTCGGCGGCGTTGAACCGCTCGGTGGCCTCCTCGGCCTGCCGGTACAGCGTCCGCAGCCGGGTCAGGAGCCCCGCCACGGAGTCGCCGCCGGGCGGCGGGAGCGCGGCGGCGTCGTCGGTGGCCTCGGCGGCGCCGGTGGGGCCGGTGGGGGCGCCGGAAGGGAGGGCGGGGGAGGTGAGCGGGGGAGAAGTGGCGGAGGGAGGCTTCGAGCCGGTCGGGACGGTCGGGTCGACCGGACCGGTCAGGCCGGTCGGGTCGGTCGGTTCGGCTGGGCCGGTCGGTTCCGCTGCCGGATCCACAGGACCTGCCGCGTCCGCCGGATCCACGGGACTCGCCGCGTCCGCCGGATCCCCCGCGTCTTTCGGGCCCGCCGCGACCGCCGCCGAAGACTCCGGATCGACCGGCTCCACCGGTTCCGCCTCCGGGTCGGCCCAGGCGATCGGGGCCAGGGTCGGGGGGTCCGGGGGCGGGTCGGGTGGGGCGGCGCCCGCCGCGGGGAGTACCCCGGTGAGCGCCGTCACCGCGGCGAGCGCCCCCGTGCAGACCGTGCGCAGCAGTCGTCGCGACACGTCACCACCTCCAGGGGGATGATGACGCGTCACTTCATCCGATTACCGTACGAGTCGGGGCGCGCCCGGCGTCCTCACCCGTTCGGCTCAGCGGCCTTCGGGGCGCCACCGCTCGGCCCGGACCACGGCCACCTCAGTTCGCGCCGCTCGCGGCCCTCGGGGGCGTACTGGTAGACCCAGCCGCGCTGGAGCCGCAGCCGCTTCGTGTAGCCCGAGGGCTCGCGCCGGTAGGTGTACAAGGTCGGCGGGTGCCCGTCATGGGCCGGGACCGGGACCTCGTACCACTTCGGCGGGTGGCCGGTCGGACCGAGCAGGATCGGCAGGACCCGGCCGTCGAGGGGGCCGCCGCGGAAGGGGGTGTTCTCGCTTCTCACCCCTCCAGTCTCCCCCGCGGCCTCCCGCACCGGCTCACAGCAGGTGCGCCGCCTGGCCGACCACCGGGACCACCTTGCGGGCGAGCGTCGCCACCGGCCCGTCGGCCGTCTCCTGGGCGAGGAGCCGCCCGACGACCTCCGCCGTCTCCGTGTCGCTCGCCGTGGTCGCCGCGAGCAGGGCGACGAGGTGGTCGACCAGCCAGTCGCGCAGGGCGCGCGCCGGGGGCTGCTTCTCCTCGTCGAGCCAGATGAGCGAGGCCGCCTCGACGGCGGCGATCCACGTCCGGACCAGCATGGAGAGCCGCGGGCCCGGCCGCTCCACCCCCAGGTGGAACAGGATCTGCTCGGCGGCGGCCCGCCGCACCTCGTCCACGATCGCGGTGGTCCGGGAGGTCTCGGCGACGCTGCCGCCCCGCAGCAGGGCGCTGAACCCGGCGTCGTGCTCGTCGACGAAGACCAGGTACCGGTCGAGGACCCGGCCGAGCCGCTCCGTGGGCGGCCCGTCCGGCGGCTCGGCGAAGCAGTGGTTCAGCGCGTCGGCGGAGGACCGGAGGGCGGCCTCGTACAGCTGCTGCTTGCCGCCGGGGAAGTACCGGTAGACCAGCGGCCGCGAGACGCCGGCCGCCTCCGCGACGTCGTCGAGCGAGACGTCCTCGGGCGTCCGGTGGGCGAAGAGCCCCAGGGCGGCGTCGAGCAGCTGCCCGCGCCGCTCCTCGACGGTGAGCCTGCGGTACGCGGGAGTGGCGGCGCTCGTCATGCTCCGCAGCGTAGCCGCGGAGCCTTCGCCTCAGGCGAGCAACCCGGAGGACTTCCAGAGTCGGCGGCCCGCCCCGCGCAGGACGCCGATGTCGTCGAGGAAGTCCGTCAGCCGCTTCGCGCCCGACTGCATGACCTCCCGCCGGTGTCCGCTCGCCCTCACCTGCGCGACGGCCTCGCGCCGGTCCAGGCCCACGGCCTCGTACACCCGCGGGTTGACGAAGCAGGTGGAGAAGACCCGGGCGGCCTCCCCGCAGCTCAGCCGGGTGAACTCCTGCTCCCAGCGCGGGGCCGTCGCCATCTGGCGGCGCAGCTCCTCGCGGGCGTACCGCACATGGCGGGCCTCCTCGACCACATGGATCCGGGTCACCCCGCGGACGAGGGTCTGCACCCGCTCGTCCGGGAAGGTCAGCCGCTGCATCCAGTCGAGGATCTCCTCGCCGAGCAGGGTGGCGGCGAACGAGCCGGGGGTGGTGGAGACGGTCTTCAGGACCCGCGCGAGGTTGTGGTACATCCGCGGCACCGGGTACGCGGGGGTGCCGCCCCGGGTGATCAGTCGGGCGAACATCATCGAGTGCCGGCACTCGTCGGCGATCTCGGTCAGCGCGTACCGGACGTGATGGCTGGTCAGTGACTTGTCGTAGATGTGCCGGACGAGCAGCTGCATCAGGATGATCTCGAACCAGATGCCGAGGGAGGCGAGCGCGGCCGCCTCGTGGCGCGAGAGGGCGATCCGCTGCTCCTCGGACATCCGGTGCCACAGCGGGGTGTCGTAGAGGGAGACCAGTTCGGGCGGCCAGAACCACTTGCCGTCCTCGAAGGGGGAGTCCCAGTCGAGTTCCGTGTCGGGGTCGAAGGAGTGCTTGCGCGAGGACTCCAGGAGGCGTTCGGCGACCTGTTCACGGTCGCGCAGCGGCCCCAGGGCGTCCCGGAGGAGGCTGAAGTCGGGCTCGGTGAAAGGGGTCATGGTCGGGGCACCTCGCTGCGCTCGCCGTCGCGTTACCGGGGGTCACCCTTTATGAGACTGCCCGTCAGCAAGACCGTCAATCCCTTCTGCGCGACTTGTTGACCATCCGTCTACCACCGTGTGAGCCTGCTGGAAACGGACGGAAGGAGTCGTCAGTGTCGACGCACGACCTCTACGTGAACGCCCCCGCAGGACCCGTCTGGCAGGTGCCGGCCACCGGTGCCGCCCGGTTCAGCTGGGAGTACGACGACGGCCGCCAGCGCCTCCTCGCCCTCTACCAGAAGGGCAAGGACAAGCAGTGGGACGGCGCGACCCGCATCGACTGGGACCTGGAGGTCGACCCGTACGACCCGCTCGGCACCCCCGACGAGGTCCTGAACCTCTACGGCACCCGCCACTGGGCGAAGATGACCGAGAAGGACAAGGGCGACCTGCGCCGCCACTACTCGTCCTGGCAGTTCAGCCAGTTCCTCCACGGCGAACAGGGCGCCATGATCTGCGCCGCCCGGATCGTCGAGTCGGTCCCCGACCTCGACGCCAAGTTCTACTCGGCCACCCAGACCATGGACGAGGCCCGGCACGCCGAGATCTACGGCCGCTTCCTCCACGAGAAGATCGGGATGCTCTACCCGATCAACGACGACCTCCAGGGCCTCCTCGACGACACCCTGCGCGACTCCCGCTGGGACATGCCCTACCTCGGCATGCAGGTCCTCATCGAAGGGCTCGCCCTCGCCGCGTTCGGCATGATCCGCGACACCACCGACAAGCCGCTGCCCAAGCAGATCCTCGCGTACGTGATGCAGGACGAGGCCCGGCACGTGGCCTTCGGCCGGATGGCCCTGCGCGACTACTACCGGCAGCTCACCGACGCCGAACTCCGCGAGCGCGAGGAGTTCGTCATCGAGGGCTGCCACCTCATGCGCGACCGGCTGCGCGGCGTCGAGGTCCTGGAGAACTTCGGCATCCCGCGCAAGGAGGCCGAGGAACTCAGCGAGCAGAGCGAGTTCCTCCGCCTCTTCCGCAAGCTGCTCTTCAGCCGGATCGTCCCCTGCGTCAAGGACATCGGACTCTGGGGCGAGCGCCTCCAGAAGGCGTACCTCGACATGGGCGTCTTCGACCTCGGCGACTCCAACCTCGACCTGCTCATGACCCAGGACGAGGAGATCGCCGAACGCCTCGACGCGGAACGCTTCGCGGCGGAGGAACACGCCCGCGTGGCAGAGGTGGAAGAGGCGATCACGGAGGGGGCGGCGGACGAGTGACGGGGCCGGGCGGGGCTCTGGGGACAGCGGCCAGGGCCTGTCGTCACGACAGGCCCTGGCCCCGCGCCTCCGCCTCCAGGCGCAGCGCCTCCTGCATCACGGCCTTCGCGACGGGGGCCGCGCTGCCGCCCCCGCTGATGTCCGTACGGGAGGCTTCCGCGTCCTCGACGACGACCGCCACGGCGACCGCCGGCTGGGCCGCGTCGTCCGCCTGCGCCCAGGCGATGAACCAGGCGTACGGGGTGCCCGTGTTGCCGAAGCCGTGCTGGGCCGTGCCCGTCTTGCCACCGACCCGGGCCCCGGGGATGGCCGCGTTCGTGCCCGTCCCCTCCTCCACGGCCTTGACCATCAGCCGCTGGAGCTGGATCGCGGTGGAGGGGTTCATCGCCTGCCGATAGCTGCGCCGGCCGGTCCGGTCCACCGTCGTGCCGCCGGAGGTGGTGGTGCGGTCGACGAGGTACGGGTGGGCGATCTCCCCGTTGTTGGCGACCGCCGCCGCGACCATGGCCATCTGCAGCGGGGTCGCCGTCGTGTCGAACTGCCCGATCGACGAGAGCGCCAGCTGGTCCGGGCTCATCTCCCGGTCGAAGTTGGACTTCGCCACCCAGGACGGCACCCGCAGGCCCGTGTCGTTGAAGCCGAACCGCTCCACCGCGTCGACCATCCCGGTCAGTCCGACCTCCACCCCGAGGCCGGCCATCACGGTGTTGCACGACCACTGGATCGCGTACGCCAGGGAGGCGTTCCCGCAGTTCTCCGCCTCGTTCGGCAGCACCTGCCGGGTGCCCGGCAGCACGAACGGATCGGGGGTGTCCGTCGGCGCCTCCATGTCCCGCACCACCCCCGCGTCGAGGGCCGCGGCCGCCGTCACGATCTTGAAGGTGGAGCCGGGCGGGTAGGTCTGGCGCAGGGCCCGGTTCAGCATCGGCTGGTTCGGCGAGGTGTTCAGCCGCTTCCAGGCGTCCTTGACCGCCTGCCCCGTCCCGGAGAGGACCCCCGGGTCGTACGAGGGCGAGCTGACGAGCGCCAGGACGCGGCCGCTGGAGGGTTCGACGGCCACGACCGCGCCGCGTTTCCCGTCGAGTCCCCGGTAGGCCGCCTCCTGCATCGAGGCCCGGACGGTCGTCACCACGTCGCCGCCCGGCTGCCGGCCGCGGGTGAGGTCGTTCCAGAGCGGCAGCGGCGCCAGCATCGGGTCGGTCCCGGCGAGGATCTCGTCCTCGGCGTGCTCGATGAGGGTCGTGCCGTACGTCTGGGAGGCGAATCCGGTCAGCGGCGCGTACAACGGCCCCTGCCGGTAGGTGCGTTCCCAGCGCAGCTGCTGCCCGCTGTCCCGGGAGCCGGTCACCGGCCGGCCGTCGACGACGATCTCGCCGCGCGGCTCGGCGTACCGCTCGATCGCGATCCGCCGGTTGGCCGGGTTGTCGTCGAGGGACTCCGCCTGGAGGACCATCACCCGGGCGGCGTTGACCAGCAGGGCGACGAGGAGGACGAGGCAGAGGGCGGCCGCCCGCCGGATGTACCTGATCACCGGGCCTCCTCGGTCACGGGGGCGAGCGTCCCGGTGTCGGCGGCGTCCGGCTGCGGGGCGCGCGCCGAGTCGCTGACCCGGATGAGGAGGGCCACGATCACCCAGTTGGTGACCACCGACGAGCCGCCCTGGGCCAGGAACGGCATCGCCATGCCGGTCAGCGGGATCAGCCCCATCACCCCGCCGGCGATCACGAACACCTGGAGCGCCACGATCGAGGCGAGCCCGATCGCCAGCAGCCGCCCGAACGGGTCCCGCAGCGAGAGGCCGGCGCGGTAGCCCCGGGCGACGAGCAGCGCGTACAGGAGGAAGAGCGCGGTGAGGCCGACGAGTCCCAGCTCCTCGCCGGCCGTCGCCAGGATGAAGTCGGACTTGACGGCGAAGCCGATGAGGACCGAGTGGCCGAGTCCGAGCCCGGTGCCGAGCATGCCCCCCGCGGCGAAGGAGAAGAGGGACTGGGCGAGCTGGCCCGGCCCGTCCCCGGCCCGGATCGAGGCGAACGGGTCGAGCCAGTCCTGCACCCTGCTGTGCACGTGCGGTTCGAGCGAACCGACCAGGAACGCCCCGGCGGAGGCCAGCACGAGACCCACCGCGATCCAGCCGGTCCGCCCGGTCGCCACGTACAGCATGATCACGAAGAGCCCGAAGAAGAGCAGCGACGTCCCCAGGTCCCGCTCCAGCACGAGCACGCCGACGCTCAGCAGCCAGATCGCGACGATCGGCCCGAGCACCCGCCCCGTGGGGAACTGGAACTTCCAGATCCGGCGGCCGGTGTACGCCAGGGCGTTGCGGTTGGCGGCGAGGTACGCGGCGAAGAACACCGCGAGCAGGATCTTCGCGAACTCGCCCGGCTGGAAGGAGAGCCCGCCGATCCTGATCCAGATCTTGGCCCCGTTCACCGCCGGGAAGAAGATCGGCAGGATCATCAGGGCGAGCGCGGCGGCCACCGACACGTACGCGTACCCCTGGAGGGTGCGGTGGTCGCGCAGCAGCACCACGACGACGATGAAGAGCGCCACCCCGAGCGTCGACCAGACCAGCTGGGTCGCCGCCGCCTGGTCGTTCGGCGTCTCCAGGTCGAGGCGGTAGATCAGCACCAGGCCGAGGCCGTTGAGCAGCACCGCGATCGGCAGCAGCAGCGGATCGGCGTACGGGGCGCGGAACCGGACCGCGAGATGGGCGACGAGCGACAGCAGTCCGAGCCCGGCGCCGTAGCGGACGGCGTCCGGCGGCACGGCGCCGCTGCGGGCGAGGCCGACCGCGGCGTAGCCGGAGACGGAGATGAGGACGGCGCAGACGAGGAGGGAGAGTTCCACGCCGCGGCGCTTCGGGATGCGTACCCCGGGCGGGGGAGCGTCCGTGCGCGGTGCGGTCATGGTCGGCAACGTAGCAAGCGCCATGCCCTATGTCCCTTTTGTGTGACGGTGCGCCGTCAGTCCTCCGTTCCGGCGTCCTCGTCCGCGAGCCGCACGTACTCGGGCAGCCGCAGCCGGGCCTCGGCGCCCGCGCCCTCCCCGGGGCGGGTGAAGACCAGCTCGGCGCCGATCACCTCGGCCTGCCCCACGGCGATCGTCAGCCCCAGGCCGTGCCCCTTGCCCCCGCTCTCCGTACGGAACCGCTGCGGCCCCGACTCCAGCAGATAGCCGGGATAACCGGGGCCGTGGTCCCGCACGGACACCACGGGACCGTCCACCGTCACCACCACCGGAGGCGCCCCGTGCCGGTGCGCGTTGGCGACCAGGTTGCCGAGCACCCGCTCAAGCCGCCGCCGGTCCGTCTCCACCGTGGCGTCCCGGAGCACCCGCACCTCCGTCTCCGTGCCCGAGGCCCGCACCACCCGCTCGGCGAGCGGCCCCAGCTCGTGCACCGCCAGGTCCACGGTCTCGTTGCGCGCGTCGAGCCGCGAGATCTCCAGCAGGTCCTCGGTGAGACCGCGCATCGCCCGCACCCGGTCCCGCACCAGCTCCGACGGCCGCCCCTCCGGCAGCAGCTCGGCCGCCGCCGAGAGCCCGGTCAGCGGAGTGCGCAGCTCGTGCGCCACGTCCGCCGTGAACCGCTGCTCGCTCTGCAGCTTGCGCTGGAGCGACGAGGCCATCGTGTCGAGCGCCCCGGACACCGTGGCCACCTCGTCCTGCGGACGCGAGGGGTCCTTCGTACGGGGGTCGTCGACGCGCGCGTCCAGGTCGCCGGCGCTGATCCGGCGCGCCACCTGCGCGGTCAGGTGCAGTCGCCGCGTGACCCGGGTGACGGCGAAGGCGCCCACGAGCAGGGTCGCGCCGATCGCCAGCACGGAGGAGCCGACGATCGACCGGTCGAGCGCCTCGATCGTCTCGGCGCTCTGCGTGTAGTCGACCCGCACCGCCAGGGCGTGGCCGTCCGCCGGGCCCGCCGCCCACATCGTCGGCCGCCCCCGGTCGTCGGCGACCGTCGTGCCGCGCTCCCCGCGGGCGGCGAGCGCCCGCAGCGACGCCGGAAGCCCGGGCGGGTCGACCCCGGCGAACCGGGGCAGCGGCTCGCCCGCCTCGTAGAGCCCGCTCACCTCGGCGAGACGGGCCAGTGCCTTCTCCCGCGAGTCGTCCACCGTCTGGGACGTCACCGACACATGGACGAGCACGCCGAGCAGCGCGGCGAGCGCGCAGCACATCACGGCGATGAAGACCGCGGCCTTCCAGGTGAGCGTCGCGGTCCAGGCGGGCAGCCGGGGCGGCCTCACCGGGCGGGCTCGGCGGGCACGGGAACGGGTTCCGCCGGGACGGGATCGGCCGGTGCGGACCCCGGCTCGGCGGGGGTGGGGCTCCCGGCCGGCGCCGGGGCCGTCGGGCTCGGACTGACGAGCCGCGGTACGGGCACCGCCGACGGCCCGGTACGGGAGGGGCGCACCCGGATGATCTCGTCCCGGGTCGGCAGCATGCTGTGCTGCTGGTCGTCCCACGACCAGGCGGTGCGGTACTCGTACCCGGGGATTCCGGCCGACGCGACCCGTATGACCAGGTCCCGCCCGGCCAGCTCCACGTTGATGACCTGGTCGACGGTGGACATGATCCGCGTCAGTCCGCCGTTCTCGGCCAGATAGACCCGCACCCCGACCTGCTGCTCCGGCATCCGGATCCCCACGATCAGCTCGTCACGGCCGTTGCCGGTGAGATCGCGGTAGTAGGGCTGCATGACCGGACAGGCCGCGGGCGCGGTGGTGCACTTCTCGATCGCCCGGGCCGTCTCCTCGTACAGTCCGTCCTCGCCCGAGTACGTGTCCGGCTTCGCCCGCACCTCGGCCTGGACCACCGCCACCGGGTCCACCGACCGCACGTCGTTGTCGGCCACCTCCACCCCCGGCACCCGCTCCGTGTCGGACTCGCCGTAGTCCACCGGCGGGTTCGTCGCGGGCGCGAGGTCCGGCCACAGCCGCACCGGCCCCACGGCCGCGGGGGTCGGACCGGCGCTCTTCGGCCCGCCCTCCCCGGCCCCGCACCCGGCGAGCACGAGGGCGCACAGCACGCCGCCGGCGATCTGTACTCCGCGCGGTCTCACGGTGCTCCTCGATGGGTCGGGTCTCCTCCGTAGACCTTAATGCGGGAGGAAGTCCTTTTTGTCTCTCCATCGGATGATAGGCGCGACCGGCGCGGGCGAGGACCACCGGCCCTGGTGGGGACCACCGGCCCTGGCGGGGCCGTGGTCCGCTCTCAGAACGTCCCGCGCTCCATCCGGGCCAGCGCCGCGCGGCACAAGGTCAGGAGCTTCTCGTCGAGGTGGATGTCGTGGCTGCCGGAGGCGCCCTCACGGGCGTTGTGACGGCGGCGGCGGGTGAGCTCGGTGAGGATCACGAGCTGGGCCTCCGAGGCCGCGGGGCCCATCTCGGCCAGGCACTCGGCGATGTCCAGGCGGGCGTGCCGGTTCTCCTCCCAGGCCGAGAGCAGCACCGGGAGGGTCGCCACGGTCTCGCCGGACACCCGCCACAGGGCCGCGGCGGTACGCACCCGGACCCACAGGTCGCGCGAGGCCAGGCCGGGCCGGAGCGCGGCGGCGGTCGAGGCGGCCGCCGGGCCGATCTCGCCCAGAGCCAGGGCGGCGGTGCACCAGTCCGCGCCCGACGCGCCCGGCCGCAGCCACCGCTCCAACGCCGCCAGCGCCTCCCCGGTGTCCCCCTCGGCCGCCCACAGCGCGCGGGCCGCCGCCGTGGCGACCGCGGCCGAATCGGCGGCCAGGAGTCTTCGCAGCTCCGGCACCGCCTCCCGGGCGGCCGGGCCGAACGCCGCCAGGGTCCGCAGAGCCGCCTCCCGCACCCAGTCGCGCCGGTTCGCGGGGGCGCCGCGCAGCACCCGCAGCACCTCGGGCAGGGCCTGGCTGCCCCGTACGGCAGCCAGGGCGTACAGCAGCGGCGCCGCCCGGTCGTGCAGCCGCTCGTCGAGCTCGACCTCCGCGAGCCGGCGCCGCAGCAGCGGGGCGAGCATCGCCGCGGAGGGCCCCAGGCCGTCCATCGCGTAGAGCAGCTCCCGCCGCACCTCGCTCTCCTCCAGGGCGCGCGCCAGCAGCGGGACCGCCCGGGTGTCCCCGGCGCGGGCCAGCGCGAGCAGCGCCCCGTCGCGCCCGGACCGGCCGACGAAGGCGTACCCGCTGCCGTGCCCGGGCGCGGGCGGCCCGCCGGGGCCGCTCAGGGGGCCGGCCGGGCCGCCGACGGGGCCTACCGGAGGACCACCGACGGGGCCGGCCGGACCGCCGGGGCCGCTTTCGGGGCCTACCGGGCCGCCGATGGAGCCCACCGGACCGCCGACAGGGCCTACCGGACCGCCGACCGAGCCGGCCGGGCCGCCGGGGGAGCCCGCCGGGCCCGTCGTCAGCCGGGCCACGAGCGCGTCGGCGGCCGGGCCGCCCAGCTCGAAGAGGCGCTCCAGGAACGAGGTGGCGGCTTCCCTGAGCCGGGGCTCGGGGTCGTTGAGCTGGGCGCCGACGAGCCGGACGACCTCCTCGTACCGCCCGCGCCACAGCCGTATCAACCCCCCGCACAGCCAGATCGCGTCCGAACGCTGTCCCCAGTCGGGGCTGCGCAGCTGCGCGACGATCAGCGCGATCCGGTCGTCGACGCGGTCGTCGAGGGCGGTGTGGAGGGTCCGGAGCAGCTCCTCGGTCCAGGGCGCCGGCCGCCCGGCCGCGTGCTCCTCCAGCAGTTCGCGGACCTGTCCGATCAGCGTCGGCGCGGCGGACCGGTGGGCGTCGGCGTCGGTGCCCGCCCGGTGCGCCGCCGTTCGGATCTCCTCCAGGAGCTCCGTCACCCACGGCACGACGTCGTCCGGGATCTCGCCCGGCGCGCAGCGCGCCCGCTGGGCGAGCGCCGAGAGCCGGAGCCCCGGGTCCTGGGCGGCGCGGGCGAGCCAGCCGAGCCAGTCGACGGTCTCGGCGCGCAGCGACGCGTGGCGCAGCGCGATCCGCCCGACGGCCGCCACGAGGGCGAGCCGCACCTCGGTGTCCCGCTCGACGGTCAGCCGCTCCCGCAGCAGCGTCAGCGCCCGGCTGGGCTCGGGGTGGAGCGAGGCGAGCGCGCACGGCGCGGCCAGCCGCACCTCGGGGTCCGGGTCGGAGACGAGCCCGAGGAAGACGTCGGACCCGGCGGCGATGGCGGCGGCGGCCATCGCGTAATTGGCGGCGGGAATGAACTCCTCGTCGTCCGGGGCGAGTTCGTCCAGTGCGTCGAGTTCGTCGTCGTCGTCGAGCTCGATGCCGCCGATGCTGGTGAGCAGCTCGACGATGCAGCCCCGGTCCTGGACCGCGGGATCGGCGACGAGTTCGAGGAGGAAGGGGATGCAGGCGAGCGTCGAGTCATAGACGTCGCCCTGGTGGTGCACGGCCCCGTACATGCCGTCGAGGGCGGTCTCCCGCTCCGCGGGGTCGGCGGAGGCGAGTCCGCGGAGCAGCTCCGGCACATCGTCCGCGGGGCCGTACGCGTGGCCCAGCGAGGCCCAGTCGACCTCCTCGATCCCCGTCAGCATTGCCAGGCCGCCTTCCCCGTGAGCGCTGTACCAGGCAGCAAGTGTGCACCACAGGGCGGACAACAACGCCGAACCGGCGACACCGGCCCCGCGCGGGGCCTCGGTTGCGGCCTCTTTGCGCCATATACGGTACGGAGCAAGGCAGTTGCTCTCGGTGTATGCCTCCTGTGAGCCCGCGCGCGGCCGCTCGGCCCACCCGGCCCCCCGTCCGGACCCAGCCTCCTACCCCTCCGCCCGGACCCGGACGAACGACGCGTTCCCGTGCCGCCCCGCGATCCGCCGCAGCTCGACGGGGAGCGGCGGGTCCACCGGCCGCACCGGCCCGTGCTCCGGGTCCTCGGCGAGCGGTCCCGCGCGGTCGCCCGCCAGCGCGCCGACCTCCTGCGACTGCGCCGGCGTGAGCCGGGGCGAGGTGGGCACGGTCCGCCCGTCCGGGAGCCGTACGAGCAGGGCGCGGGGCCGGTCCACCGGTCCGACCAGGCCGACGAGCAGGCCGTCGCTCGTGTCGGCGTGCCGGATCTTCCGCCAGGCCCAGGTGGAGCCGCCCCGGTAGGCCGAACCGAGCCTCTTGGCGACGATCCCCTCGACCCCCGCGTCCCGCAGGTCCCGGAACCAGCCCCGGGCGGTCTCCTCGTCCCGCGTCGCCAGGACGCGCTCCAGGGGAGGGCCGACCTGCGCCAGCGCCGCGCCGAGCAGCTCCCACCGGTCGCGCAGCGGCAGGCTCCGCACGTCACGGCCGGGGACGGCGAGCAGGTCGAAGGCGATGTACGAGACCGACACCCCGGCCCGCACCCGGTCCGCGTGCGAGCGGAGCAGGTCGGCGAAGCTCAGCCGCCCCTCCCGGTACGCGCACAGCTCGCCGTCGAGCACGATCCCGGCCGGCAGCCGTTCGCCCAGGTGCGCGGCGATCTCCGGGAACTCGGGCGCGAGGTCCCTGCGGGACCGGGACTGGAGCACCACCCGCCGCCCGCCGAGCACGAACGCCAGGGCCCGGAACCCGTCCAGTTTGAGCGAGTACTGCAGCTCCCGCGGCGGCTCCCCCTGCCCCGGGATCTCGTCCGCCGCCCGCGGCCGCATGACCTCGACGGGCGGCACGAGCACCACGGAGTCCGCGCCCCCGGGACCCGGCCCCGCGCTGCCGGCACCCGCGCCGCCGCCACCGCCGGTCCCGCCCCGCTTCACGATCTCCCCCCGTTCACGGCACGTCTCCCGCCCGTTCGGGCGCGAAAAGAGGCGCCAGAAGCTCCCCGTACCGCTCCAGACGTGGCGCGATGTCGTCCATGAGGAGGACGAGCCGGCCGGGGTCCGCGCCGGGCCCGGCGCAGTGCTCCACCTCCTCCCAGGTGACGGGCGCCGAGGCGGTGGGGAGGGCCCGGGCCCGCAGGGTGTAGGGGGTGGCGGTGGTCTTGGCGGCGGCGTTCTGGCTGTGGTCGACGAAGACCTTCCCGGGCCGCAGGGCCCGGGCCATCCGGTGCACGGCCAGCTCCGGCAGCGCGGCCTCCGCTTCGACCGCGAGCTGCTTCGCGTACGCCGAGACGCGCGCGGACGGTGTCGGCGTCACCGGCACGAGCAGGTGGAGCCCCTTGGCGCCGGAGGTCTTGGCGAAGGCGTCGAGGCCGTCCGCCGCGAGCCGCTCGCGCAGGTGCAGCGCGACCCGGCAGCACTCGACGACGGTCGCGGGCGGCCCCGGGTCCAGGTCGATCACGAGCCGGTCGGCGACGGCGGGGGAGGGCGCCCGCCACTGCGGCGTGTGGAACTCCACGACCAGGTTCGCCGCCCACATCAGCGACGCCAGGTCCTGGACGACCACCTGCCGGGCCCGGGGGTCCTCCGAGCGGGGCACGGGGGTGGTCGTCACCCAGGAGGGTGTGCCGGGCGGCGGATTCTTCGTGAAGAAGAGCTGCCCCTCCGGGCCGTCCGGATAGCGCAGGAAGGAGACCGGCCGGTCGCGCAGATGCGGCAGGATCGCGGCCCCGGCGGTCGCGTAGTAGTGGAGGACCTCGCCCTTGGTGGTGCCCGTGACCGGGTGGAGCACCTTGTGCAGGTTGCTCAGCGTCAGCCTGCGCCCCTCCACCTCTGTGATGGGCGTCATACGATGAGAATCCCATGATTCCGGATTCTTCGGCTCGAAAGGCAGGAACCGTGCGATCCATCTGGAACGGTGCCATTTCCTTCGGGCTGGTCAGCATCCCGATCAAGCTGGTGAACGCCACCGAGAGCCGGTCCGTCTCCTTCCGCCAGGTCCACCTCGAGGACGGCGGCCGTGTCCGCTACAAGAAGGTGTGCGAGTTGGACGGCGAGGAGGTCTCCCAGGCGGAGATCGGCAAGGCGTACGAGGACGCCGACGGGACCATGATCCCCATCACCGACGAGGATCTGGCCTCGCTGCCGCTCCCCACCGCGAAGACGATCGAGATCGTGGCGTTCGTGCCGACCGGGGAGATCGACCCCCTCCAGATGGACGCCGCGTACTACCTCTCCGCGAACGGCGTACCGGCGGCGAAGCCGTACACCCTGCTCCGCGAGGCGCTCAAGCGCAGCGACAGGGTGGCGGTCGCGAAGTACGCCCTGCGGGGGCGGGAACGGCTCGGCATGCTGCGGGTCGTGGACGACGTGATCGCCATGCACGGACTGCTCTGGCCGGACGAGATCCGGGCCCCCGAGGGCGTGGCCCCGGAGTCCCCGGTCACCGTGCGGGACGCCGAACTCGACCTGGCGGACGCCCTGATGGCCACGCTCGGCGAGGTCGACATCAGCACCCTCCACGACGACTACCGCACCGCCGTGGAGGAGATGATCGCCGCGAAGGCGGAGGGCGGCGAGGGCGTTCCGGCCCCCTCCTCGGAGGAGGAGGGCGGCGGGCGGGTCATCGACCTCATGGCCGCACTGGAGAGCAGTGTGCGCGCGGCGAGGGAGGCCCGCGGGGAGCGGGCCGACACGGAGGACGCCGACTCGGCGAGGGTCGCCGAGGTCACCCCGCTCAAGCCCCGCGGCGGCCGCACCACCCGCACCACCCGCGCCGTCGGTACGCCGAAGACCACGGACGCCAAGAAGTCCACCTCCCGCACGGCGGCGAAGAAGACGGCGGTCCCCGCCCGCAAGTCGACGTCGGCGTCGGCAGCGGAGTCGACGTCCGGCGCCCAGGCGAAGAAGTCGACCGCCAGGTCGACCGCCAAGACCACGGCCAAGACGACCGCCAAGGCGCCGGCCAAGAAGGCCCGGACCAAGGCCCCGGCCACGTCGCAGGCCGACAACCCGGCCAAGACCCCGGCCAAGACGGCGGACAAGACCCCGGCCAAGTCCCAGGCCAAGAAGGCGACCCCCCGCAGACGTTCGGCCTGACGGTTCCCGCCCCGTCCCGCCCCGGCCCCTCCCCCTAGGCATCCCGCCCGATCGCGAGCCCCCCGGATCACACCGCTCCGGGGGGCTTTTCGCTGCCCGAAGACGGGCACGAGGGCGCCGAACTCGTCGGATAGCGAACAGACTTCACTGTCCTTCGGACAACACATGGTCAAATTCTTGTTGCAGACCTGTCAAACAGGCGGCTTCGCTGGCACGCTCACTCGCGCACACCCCCCCACAACCCCCACGCTTTTCAGCGAAGGAGCCCGCGTGACCCGCCAGCAGTCCTCGCACCGCCGTACCGCCGTCACCACCGCCCTGCTCGCATCGGCCGCCATGGTCGTCGTCGGAGTCCAGACCGGCTCCGCCAGCGCCGATGTCCAGCGGGAGGCCGGCGCGTCCGCCGTCGCGCTCTCCGGCAACCAGCGCGCCGCCGCCGTCCAGGACGCCCAGGCCGGAGCCTCCGCCACCGCCAAGGCCATCGGCCTGTCCGGCAAGGAGGCGCTCGTCGTCCGCGACGTCGTCAAGGACGCCGACGGCACCGTCCACACGCGCTACGAGCGCACCTACGAGGGCCTGCCGGTCCTCGGCGGCGACCTGGTCGTCCACCAGAAGAAGACGGGCGCCCGCTCGACCACCAAGGCGACCGGGGCCCCCATATCCGTGGCGAGCACCGCCGCCGCGGTCCCGTCCGCCGCCGCGAAGAAGGCCGCGCTCGCCTCCGCCGCCAACGCCTCGGAGTCCGCCTCCACCGCCCGCAAGGTGATCTGGGCGGCGACCGGCAAGCCGGTCCTGGCCTGGGAGACGACCGTCACCGGCGTCCAGCAGGACGGCACGCCGAGCCGCCGGCAGGTCGTCACCGACGCCACCACCGGCAAGGAGCTCTTCTCCTACGAGACGATCGAGACCGGCGTCGGCAACACCATGTACGCCGGCCAGGTCACCCTCGGCACCTCGCCCTCGTACACCCTCACCGACGCCACCCGCGGCGGCCACAAGACGTACGACCTCAACGGCGGCACGTCCGGCACCGGCACCCTCTTCACGAACTCGACCGACACCTGGGGCAACGGGCTCGCCTCCGACCGCGGCACCGCCGCGGCCGACGCCCACTACGGTGCCGCCGTCACCTGGGACTTCTACAAGAACGAGCTCGGCCGCTCCGGCATCCGCGGCGACGGCGTCGCCGCCTACTCCCGCGTCCACTACGGCAACGCCTACGTGAACGCCTTCTGGGACGACGCCTGCTTCTGCATGACGTACGGCGACGGCATCGGCAACACCCACCCGCTCACGTCCCTCGACGTGGCCGGCCACGAGATGTCCCACGGCCTGACCTCCTCCACCGCCAACCTCCGCTACAGCGGCGAGTCCGGCGGCCTGAACGAGGCCACCTCCGACATCCTCGGCACCTCGGTCGAGTTCTTCGCGGGCAACGCCACGGACATCGGCGACTACCTCATCGGCGAGAAGATCGACATCAACGGCAACGGCACGCCGCTCCGTTACATGGACCAGCCCAGCAAGGACGGCAAGTCCGCCGACTACTGGTCGAAGTCGGTCGGCCGCCTCAACGTCCACTACTCCTCGGGCCCGGCCAACCACTTCTTCTACCTGCTCTCCGAGGGCAGCGGCTCGAAGACGATCAACGGCGTCACCTACAACTCGCCGACCTCCAACGGCTCCACGGTCACCGGCATCGGCCGCACCGCCGCGTACAAGATCTGGTACAAGGCCCTGTCCACCTACATGACCTCCACCACCGGCTACTCGGGCGCCCGCACGGCCACCCTGAACGCCGCGAAGGACCTGTACGGCACCGGCAGCGCCCAGTACAACGCGGTCGCCTCCGCCTGGACCGCGATCAACGTCAAGTAACCCCGCACGCAGGCCACGGGCCGCCCGGCACACCCACGCCGGGCGGCCCCGCCGTGTTTCCCCGGCGGGTCCGGCTCAGTAGTACTCGGCGACGTACCCGTACGCCTTCTCGAAGACGTCGTTGTCGCGGATCCGGTACTTGACGTACAGCGTCCTGCGCAGCGCCTGGCGGACCTCCTTGTCGCCCCCGTGGGTCTGCTGCCAGCCCTCGAACCGGACGGCGCGGACGACCATGTCGATGTCCGCGACGATCCGTTCCACGATGACCGGCGTGCCGTCCGACCTCAACGCCTCGAACAACTCGGTGAGCGCGGCCTTCCCCTGCTCCTCGCGGGGCACCTCCGCGGCCTCCTTCTCGGCCCGCAGGGTGTCCTTGGCCAGGTCGAGAAGGGCACGCAGGAAGTCGAGGCTGGACTGCTGCCCGTCCTGGTACCTCGCCCGCAGATCGTCGAGCCGCCGCCCGAGCGCCACGAACCGGGGGTTCGTCAGATGCCGGGCGAGACGAGCCGTGATCTGCCTCTCGACGTCCTCGGACGTGACACCCTCCGCGGTACCGGACATCAGGTCCCCGACGACGTCCGGGCCGAGGACGATCGTCTCCAGGTCGCCGCGGGGGACCTCGACCTCGACGTGCTCGTTGATCAGCTCGACCGTACGGGCCCCCAGCGCGTGCCAGACGAGCCGGCCCGTGATGTCGGCCGGCCGGATCGACTCGTACACCTCGGTCAGCCACCGGTAGTCGCCCCGGAACTCCGCCAGGGCCGGCGAGGGACCGAGCGCCTCCCACAGCTGCGAGACGACGGAGTACGCGGCGCCGAAGGCGTCCTTCGTCCCGTCGTCCGGGAGGGCGGCCTGCGCCTGGATCAGCCCTTCGTAACCGGCGACCGTACGGTCCACCCCGGGGAAGAACGCGAGCGCGTCCGCCATCGCCCGCGGCAGCCGGCCGGCCAGCGTGTCGATGTTCGTGATCGTCGCCATCACGCTCGTCTCGTCGAACGCCAGCGCCCTGGCCACGTCGTCGAACACGCCCAGGTAGTCCACGACCAGGCCGTGGGTCTTGTGCGGGGGGTACGTGCGGTTGGTGCGGGTGATCGCCTGGAGGAGCGTGTGCTCCTTGAGGGGCTTGTCGAGGTACTGCGCGTACAGGACGGGCGCGTCGAAGCCGGTCAGGAGCTTGGCCGTGACGATGATGATCTTGAGCGGGTCCGCCGGGTCGTTGAAGCGGGCCAGGATCCTCTCCTGCTGCGCGGCATCCGGGCTCCACCGCCCCCACTCGGTGGGATCCCCCTGGGCCCTCGACATCACGACGGTCGACGCCTCGGCCGGCAGGTACCGGTCGAGCTCCTCCTTGTAGGCCACGCAGGTCGGCTTGTCGTAGACCACGACCTGCGCCTTGAACCCCTGCGGCTCCACCCTCCGCTTGAAGTGCTCGGCGATGTCCGCGGCGATCCTCTCGATCCGGCGGGGCGCCTTGATCAGCGCCTCGATCGAGGCGGCCCTCCTGGAGAGCGTGATCCTGTCCGGCTCCCGCAGCTCGAACTCCTCCGCCAGCTGCTCGAAGGCGGTGTCTATCGCCTCCGCGTCGACGTGGATCTCCGACAGTCGGGGCTCGAAGTGGAGCGGCAGGGTCGCGCCGTCGTGGATCGAGTCGTCCATCGCGTACCGCGACAGGTAGCCCCCCTCGTCCTCGGCCGAGCCGAACCACTTGAAGGTGTTGCGGTCACGGCGGTTGATCGGCGTACCGGTGAGGCCGAACAGGAACGCGTGGGGGATCGCGGCCCGCATCCGCGCGCCGTAGTCGCCCTCCTGGCTGCGATGCGCCTCGTCGACCATCGCGATGATGTTCTCCCGCGCGTCGAGCACCCCCGGGGCCTCGCCGAACTTGTGGATCGTCGTGATGACGACCTTGCGCGCCCCGGCCCTGAGCAGCTCCCGGAGCTCGTCGCGGCTGTCGGTGGAGACCAGGCCGGGCACGTCCGCTGCGCCGAACGTGCCGGTGATCTGGGTGTCCAGGTCGATCCGGTCCACGACGATCAGGATCGTCGGGTTCGCCAGCGCGGTTATGGCGCGCAGCTTCAGCGCGGTGAACACCATGAGCAGGGACTTGCCGGACCCCTGGAAATGCCAGACGAGGCCCTGCTTGACGCGCCCGTGCAGGACGCGCTCGATGATCAGGCCGGCCGCCTGGACCTGCTGGAAGCGGGCGATGATCTTGATCTTGCGGTGCTTCTTGTCCGTCGCGAACAAGGTGAAGAAACGCAGGAACTCCAGTACCGCCGACGGCGTGAGGACGCCCTCGACCGCCTCCCGGACGGCGGCGAGACCGGGCGTGTGCGGGGCCCGCTCGCCGGACCGCTCCTCGCGCCACGGCCCCCACTTCCCGAGGGGCATGCCGACCGTTCCGTAACGCAGGTCCTTGCCGTCGGTGGCGAAGGAGAACACGTTCGGCACGAAGAACGGCGGCACGGACGTCTCGTAGTCCTCGTGCACCTGCGCGGCGCCGTCGATCCACGTGACGGCCGGCCGCGTCGGGGTCTTGGCCTCACCCACCACGAGGGGGAAGCCGTTGCACCACAGCACCAGGTCGAGACGCCTCTCCACCCTGCCCTGGACCACGGTGACCTCGGTGGAGACGGTCCACCGGTTCGCCGAGGCGTCGTCGGGGCGGTCGAAGTCGACGAGCCGCACCGTCGTGTGCTCGCCGTCCGGTCCGAACGGCATCGACCTCCGGCCCAGCAGCCACGCGGCGAACTCCTCGTTCGCCACCACCGGATGCGGCGAGGTGCGCGCCGACAGCAGGATGGCGCGCAGCCGGTGCAGCACCTCGTCCGCCTTGTCCAGGTCGGCGCCGATCTCCGGGTTCAGACGGACCAGCGCCTCCCTGACCTCCGACTCGAGCAGCACCTCCGACTCCGTCCGGGGCAGTTCCCTGCCCGGTACGAACCGCACACCGCGGGCGCGGACGAGATCCCGCACGAAGTCACGGACCGTGATGTCCTCGGTGAACTGGGACATGGATCAACCCCCGATGATCATGGTGAAACCGGGACACGGATCAGCCCCGGAAGAGTCCGGCGAAGCGGGACACGGACCAGTCCCGGAAGATCTCGGCGAACGGAGACACGCGTCAGCCCCCGAAGATCTCGGCGAACCGGGACACGCGTCAGCCCCCGAAGATCTCGGCGAACCGGGACACGCGTCAGCCCCCGAAGATCTCGGCGAGCAGCGACGACCTGAGCCGGCGCAGGGCGTCCGCCTCACCGGTCAGGGCGGCCAGGGACGCCCGCCGTTCCTGGACGAGCTCCCGCAGCTCGGTGCGGTCCGACGGCCACGGAACCTCGATCCTCATCAGATCGCTCTTGTTCAGCTTCCGCACGATCGTCGTCGTCTCGCGCGCCTCGATGGCCTGCCGGCCGGCCGGATGCGCGAGCAGCGCCTGCAAGGTGTACGCGTCGTCGCGCGCCAGTCCCACGACCGCGGTGATCTGCTGATTGCTGATACCGGGCCGGGTGATGACCGCGGACTTCCCGAGGTCGCCACCGATGCAGGCGACGGCGACCGCGTGCGCCGGCAGCGGCCGCCCCGTGGCCGCACCCGCCTCGCTGACCCGCTGGCCGGCCACGTCCACCGTGTCGCCGTCGATGTCCGACGGCGTGTAGAAGGGGACGTCCTCACTGCTCCAGTACGCCCCGTTCGCCTTCGAGGGCGTCGACCCCGTCACGCACGCGGCGATCCGGCCGATCTCCCGCTTCTCGCCGGACTCCCACGCCTCGCGCAGCCGGACCCCCACGGCCCGGTCCGCCGCCCGCGCCACGTCCGAGACCGCCAGCCGGTGCTCCTCGACCGCCCACAGGAGGTCGGCCAGCGACCGCTGCACGTCCAGCGGCGGGAGATCGAACGCGTACCCGGACAGGTCGCGCCAGTTGGTACGCGGCGACAGCGACCCCGCCGACGTGCCGAGCGCGTGCCGGAAGAACCCGTCGGAGATGACGAGGAACGGCAGGAACCGGGGCAGCAGCCGGGTCTCGTCCGCCTCGAAGGTGAGGACGTCCCCGGAGCAGATCGCGTCGAAGTCGGCGTACGCGACCTTGCGCTGGTACGCGCGCCGCTTCCCGAAGAGCGTCTGCCCCGGCGTCACCCGCCGGGTGAACGTCGTCCCGTCCTCGGTCGAGCCCCAGCGCCGGATCTTCAGTTCGGCCGGATCCATGTGCTCCATGGCGACGACGCGGTCGACGCCCGCCGCCCCGGGGTCCCGTACGGTCACGTTGACGTTCCGGACGACGTCACCGAAGGCGACGCGCTCCCATGTGCTCTTGTCCAGGTTCACGGGGTGACCTCCTTGCGGAGCAGGGTGTCGAGGCCGGTGACCGCCTCGGCGGACGCGGAGGCCGCCGCGCGCCACGCGGCGAGCGCGCTCCCGACGCCCACCCGCTCGGCGTCGCCGTCGGGCGCGGCGCTCCCGACGTACTGCGGGATCGCGAGGCCGAACCCCTTCCCCGCGATCTCGTCGAGCGTGGCGACCGCCGCGAAGCCCTCCTCGCCCTCGAACGTGCGGTAGGCGGTGAGGATCCGCCGCTGGTGGTCCTCGCGCAGGAACGACTGCCCCTGCTCCCGGGTCACCTCGTTCACCGCGTTGACGAACAGCACCCGGCCGCGCCGGTCCACCGGCTTGCGCGCCCTCAACGTGATCACCACGGCCTCCATCGGACTGTTGTAGAACAGCCCCGCGCCGAGCCCCAGCACGCTCTCCACCAGGTCCGACCTGACCAGCGCCTCGCGCAGCGCGCTCTCCTCGCGCCGGAACAGCACGCCGTGCGGGAACAGGATCGCCGCGCGACCCGTCTCGGGGTCCAGGCTCTTCGCGATGTGCTGGAAGAACGCGTAGTCGGCGCGCCCCTGCGACGGGGCACCCCACATGTTGCGCCCGTACGGGTCGTTCGTGAACGCGGTCCGGTCCCACGCCTTGATGGAGTACGGCGGGTTGGCGAGCACCACGTCGAAGGTCCGCAGACCCCCGTCGTCGTCGTGGAAGGCGGGCCGGGCGAGCGTGTCGCCGTGGGCGATGTGCCCGTCGGTGATGCCGTGGAGGAACAGGTTCATCCGCGCGATGGCGGACGTCCCGAAGTTGAGCTCCTGCCCGTACAGCCGCAGACCGCGCCACTCGTCGCCCTGGCGCTTCAGCTCGGCCACGGTGGAGATGAGCATCCCGCCGGTGCCGCAGGTCGGGTCGTACACCGACTCTCCCGGCCGCGGCCTCAGCATCATCGTCATCAGGTGGACCAGGGTGCGGTTGGTGTAGAACTCCTGGGCCGTGTGCCCGGAGTCGTCCGCGAACTTCTTGATCAGGTACTCGTACCCGTTGCCGAG
This sequence comes from Streptomyces sp. NPDC059534, assembly GCF_042743475.1. NCBI lineage: Bacteria > Bacillati > Actinomycetota > Actinomycetes > Kitasatosporales > Streptomycetaceae > Streptomyces > Streptomyces sp. NPDC059534. Next base: position 33,403 of record NZ_JBHWAQ010000009.1, on the reverse strand, counting down.
TTCGTCCTCCGGCAGGTTCGCGATCGTCAGCGTCCGGCTGGAGAAGTGCTCCACCAGCTGCGCCAGGGTCGCGTCGGACAGCAGGTCCTTGTTGCCCCAGTCCCCGTCGCCGAACACCCCCGGCAGCGTCTCCGGGTTGGCGGACTCGATGGCCCGCATCGCCGCCCTGAGCGTCCTGCCGATGTCCTGGGTCACGCCGCGGACGTCGTCCCAGTGCGCGCCCTCGGGCACCGCGAACCGGTGGTTCTCCGCGAGTCCGGCCACCTCGGCGTCGCCGTAGACCTCCATCGCGTTCCCGAACTCCTCGTCGTAGACGTCGGAGATCCGCTTCAGGAAGGTCAGCGGGAAGATGTACTGCTTGTAGTCGCCGGCGTCGATGAGGCCGCGCAGGATGACGGCGGCGCCCCAGAGGTAGTTCTCCAGCTCGCGCTGGGTGATACGGCTGTTCACGCGTCGCCCTCCTCGATCGCCGGCCCCCACTGCACGAGCTCCCCCTCCAGCGCGGCCAGCGTCAGCCGCGCCTGCTCCCGGGCCGCCTCCAGTTCGGTCAGCGCCTCCGGCAGCGTGATCCGGTCGCCCTCGCCGGCGGGCTTCACGTACAGCGGGATGTTGAGGCTGAACCCGTTCGCCGCCAGCCCTGCGGCGTCGGCGACATGGGCCAGGCCCTCGACGTCCTCGAACGCCCGGTAGGTCTCCAGCAGCGTCGTGACGTGCCCGGGCTCCAGCGTGTTCTGGTTCCGGCCCCGCCGGAACAGCTCCTCGCCGTTCACGAACAGCGTCCGCCCCTCGCGCCCGGGCGGCCTCGACGTACGCAGGATCAGCACGCACGCCGCCAGCCCCGTGCCGTAGAAGAGATTGGGCGCCAGCCCGATCACGGCCTCCACGACACCGCTCTTCACCACGTGCGCGCGGATCTTCGCCTCGGCGCCCTGACGGAACAGCGCGCCCTGGGGGAGTACCACCGCGATCCGGCCCGTACCCGGCTGCGCGGACGCGACCATGTGCTGCACCCACGCCCACTCGGCGTACCCCTTGGGCGGCACCCCACCGTGCTCGGCACGGCCCCACCGGTCGGTCCCCCAGCCCTCGTGGCCCCAGTTCTTCAGGGAGAACGGCGGGTTGGCGAGCACGCAGTCGAACCGCGCCAGACGGTTGTCCGTGTGGAACGCCGGGCTGCGGAGCGTGTCCTCCCGCGCGATCCGGAAGTCCTCGATGCCGTGCAGCAGCAGGTTCATCCGGGCGATGCCCGACGTCGCCAGCACCTTCTCCTGCCCGTACAGCTTCCCCCACAGCCGCTTCGGACTGCCCCCGGCGGCCTTCACGTGCTCGATGACCTCGATCAGCATGCCGCCCGTGCCGCACGCGGGGTCGTAGACCGTCTCCCCCTCCCGCGGATCGAGGATGCTCACCAGCAGACCGATCACCGACCGCGGGGTGTAGTACTCGCCCGCCTTCTTGTTCGACTGGTCCGCGAACCGCTTGATCAGGTACTCGTACGCGTTGCCGAACACATCCGGCGACACCGACGCGTTGGACAGCGACCGCGTCGAGAAGTGCTCGATCAGGTCCGACAGCTTCGCGTCGGACAACTTCTCCTTGTTCGTCCAGTTCGCGTTCCCGAAGATCCCGAACAGCGTCTCCGGGTTGGCCTTCTCGATCTCCCGGAACACCGTCCGCAACGCCTGCCCGACGTCCTCCGTCCGCTCCCGCACATCCCCCCACAGACACCCCTCCGGGATCGTGAAGCGATGGTTCTCCGCGAACGCCGCGAACTCGTGGTCCCCGCCCGACTCCTCCAGCGCCTCCGCGTACTCCTCCAAGTACACGTCGGAGATCCGCTTGAAGAACATCAGCGGAAAGATGTACGCCTTGAAGTCCGCCTGGTCGATCGCCCCCCGCAGCAGATCCGCCCCCCGCGCCAGGTACTGCTCCAGCTCCCCCAGCGTCAACCCCGCCACCGGCGCCACCCCCGCCCCTCCGAACCCATCCCATCACCCATCACCACCCCATGATCCCCGACCCCCCACCCCCACCCCGCCTGCGCCGGCCCCCCTCGCCCCGCCCACCGCCCAACGCAAAGACCCCGTCCTCAGCGTTTCCGCTGTGAACGGGGTCCTTTGGCACTTCCTGCGAAGTGCCCCCGGCAGGATTCGAACCTGCGCACACGGCTCCGGAGGCCGTTGCTCTATCCCCTGAGCTACGGGGGCGTTCACCGTGTTTGGCGGCGACGGGTAGAACCCTACCAGCTCGGGGGGTGTGGCTGTGAACAGGTATTTCCGGGGTGTCACCAGGGGCGGGGTCCCTCGCACGGGTCAGAAGTGGGTAAAACCCGGACGCGGTGGTGGGGGGCGTCCTACTCTCGTTCGTGTGTCAGGCGTGTCCGGTCGGGTGCTCGTTGTCGACGACAACAAGGTGATCCGGCAGTTGATCAGGGTCAATCTCGAACTCGAGGGGTTCGAGGTCGTGACCGCGGCCGATGGTGCCGAGTGTCTGGATGTCGTGCATCGGGTCTGTCCTGATGTCGTCACCCTGGACGTCGTCATGCCCCGGTTGGACGGGATCAAGACGGCGGAGCGACTGCGGGCGGACCCGCGGACCAGGCATCTGCCCGTGGCGATCATCAGCGCGGCCGGTGAACACGAGGTGGCCGGCGGGGTCGCGTCGGGTGTCGACGCCTTTCTGGCCAAGCCGTTCGAGCCGTCCGAGCTCGTGCAGGTGGTGCGCCAGTTGATGCACCGCGAGCGGCGGGAGCGGCGGGAGGCGGCCGGGCAGGACGCGGGAGAGGAACCGGCCGCAGCCGAGGTGCGGCAGGACCTGGCAGGACGGGCACGCGGGGTCGGTTGACCCGAGGGCGAGCCGGCTGCCTTGACGGCGGTCGTGGACCGAGGTGCCCGCATGGCGAAACCGGTTCGCGTTCCGACCCCCCTCCTCCCCTAGGCTTGCACCGTGACCCCCGCGGACCTCTCCCTCACCGTGCTGCACGCCGTGCGCCGTGCGGTCGACGACGGTGCGCTGCGGGTCGACGTACCCCCGCGAGTGAAGGTCGAACGGGCCCGGCCCGGCGGCACGGGGGAGTACGCCACCAACATCGCCCTGACCCTCGCGCGGCCGGCCGGGCGCAGTGCGCTCGACGTCGCGGGGATCATCGAGGAGCGGCTCCGTGACGTACCGGGGCTCGCCGGGGTCGAGATCACCGGGCCCGGTTTCCTGAACTTCAGCCTCCGGCGCGACGCGGGCGGTGAGCTCGTGCGGGTGATCCGGGAGGCGGGCGCCGCGTACGGACACGGCACCGCCCTCGCCGGCACCGCCGTCCGCTTCGCCGAAGTGACCGAGGAGCGCGCGACGCTCGTGGTCGGGACCGTCGTCCGGCTGCTGCGGTCCCAGGGCGCGGACGCGTCCTTCGGCGGCGACGAGCGGATGTACGTACGCCCCGGGGCGTACGACGTCGAGGGCCTCGGTGCCGACGCCGCGCGCTGGGCCCTGCTCAGGGCCGCGCCCCAGGACCGGCCCCTTGACGGGCCGCCGCTGCTCGTCCAGCACGAGCGCAACTCCCTCTTCCGGGTGCGGTACGCGTACTCCCGCGTGCGGAGGCTGCTCGCCAACGGCCGGCAGCTCGGGATCACCCCCGGGGACGGATGCGGCCCCGACGCCTCGTACGGACCCGGCGCCCCGTCCTGGACCGGCCCCGCCCACGAGACCGACACCCCCTACGCCCCCCACGCCGCCGAGCTGCTGGCCGTCCTCGGGGATCACCCCGTCGTTCTGCTCGCCGCGGCGCGTCATCGTGCGCCCGACCGGGTCGCCCGGCATGTGGAGGCAGTCGCGGACGCGTTGCTCGGGTTTCAGCACGCGGTGCTGCCGCTCGGCGACGAGAAACCCTCGGCCGCCCATCGTTCCCGGCTCGCGCTCGCCGAAGCCGCCGGGACGGTGCTTGCCGGTGGCCTCGCCGTGCTCGGCATCAGCGCACCCGATCGGATCTGAAAGAGCAGACATGAGCCGTTCCGCCCACCCCGCAGGGCCCCGTCACGCCGATGTCCTCCCCGAGGGGCACTACTCGGCGCCGCCCGCCGACCTCAACGTCCTCGACCCGAAGGTGTGGTCCCGGACGGTGGCGAGGGACGAGCGCGGTGTCGCCACGATCGGCGGGATCGCCGTCGACGCCCTCGCCGAGGAGTTCGGCACGCCCGCGTACTTCCTGGACGAGACCGACTTCCGTGCCCGGTGCCGGGCGTGGGCGGAGGCGTTCGGGAAGGACGCCGACGTGTTCTACGCGGGGAAGGCGTTCCTCTCCAAGGCCGTCGTGCGGTGGCTGAAGGAGGAGGGGCTGAACCTGGACGTGTGCTCCGGTGGCGAGCTCACGACCGCCCTCGCCGCCGGGATGCCGGCCGAGCGCATCGCCTTCCACGGGAACAACAAGAGCGAGGAGGAGATCCGCACGGCCGTCGAGGCCGGTGTCGGGCGGATCGTCCTCGACTCGTTCCAGGAGATCGTCCGGGTCGCGCATGTCGCGCAGTCCCTCGGCAAGCGCCAGCGGGTGCAGATCCGGGTGACGGTCGGCGTCGAGGCGCACACGCACGAGTTCATCGCGACCGCCCACGAGGACCAGAAGTTCGGCATCGCGCTGGCCGGCGGGCAGGCCGCCGAGGCCGTCCGGCGGGCGCTGAGGCTGGACGGTCTGGAGCTGATCGGGATCCACTCCCACATCGGCTCGCAGATCTTCGACATGGCCGGCTTCGAGGTCTCGGCCCGCCGTGTCGTGCAGCTGCTCGCCGAGGTCCGTGACGAGCACGGCGTGGAGCTCCCCGAGATCGACCTCGGCGGCGGTCTCGGCATCGCGTACACCTCCGCCGACGACCCGCGCGAGCCGCACGAGATCGCCAAGGCGCTGAACGAGATCGTGACGCGGGAGTGCGAGGCCGCCGGTCTCGCCACGCCCCGGATCTCCGTCGAACCGGGCCGCGCCATCGTCGGCCCGACGGCGTTCACGCTCTACCGGGTGGGCACGATCAAGCCGCTGGAGGGGCTGCGGACGTACGTGAGCGTCGACGGCGGCATGTCGGACAACATCCGCACCGCCCTGTACGACGCCGAGTACAGCGTCTCCCTCGTCTCGCGGACCAGCGACGCCGAGCCGATGCTCACCCGGGTCGTCGGCAAGCACTGCGAGAGCGGCGACATCGTCGTACGGGACGCCTTCCTGCCCTCGGACCTGGCGTCCGGCGACCTGATCGCCGTGCCGGCCACCGGCGCGTACTGCCGCTCCATGGCCAGCAACTACAACCACTCGCTCCGGCCGCCCGTCGTGGCCGTCCGCGAGGGCGAGGCGCGGGTCATCGTCCGGCGCGAGACGGAAGAAGATCTCCTGCGTCTCGACATCGGCTGACGAAATAGTCGCGTGGTGGAATAGTCGAGTGATGAAATCGATGTCTCAGGATCCGGACGGGGGGCGGAAACCCCCGTCCGGTGAGTGAGACTGTTCCCACCGTAGAAATACGAAGCAGAAGTACGAGAAACGAGGTCGGATGATGCGTACGCGTCCGCTGAAGGTGGCGCTGCTGGGCTGCGGAGTGGTCGGCTCAGAGGTGGCGCGCATCATGACGACGCACGCCGACGACCTCGCCGCGCGCATCGGCGCCCCGGTCGAGCTCGCCGGCGTGGCGGTCCGCCGCCCGGACAAGGTCCGCGAGGGCATCCCCGCGGAGCTGATCACCACCGACGCCACCGCCCTGGTCAAACGGGGGGACATCGACGTCATCATCGAGGTCATCGGCGGCGTCGAGCCGGCCCGTACCCTGATCACCACCGCGTTCGAGCACGGCGCCTCCGTCGTCTCGGCGAACAAGGCGCTGCTCGCCCAGGACGGCGCGACCCTCTACGCCGCCGCCGAGAAGAACGGCCAGGACCTCTATTACGAGGCCGCCGTCGCCGGCGCGATCCCGCTGATCCGGCCGCTGCGCGAGTCCCTCGCCGGCGACAAGATCAACCGGGTCATGGGCATCGTCAACGGCACCACCAACTTCATCCTCGACAAGATGGACACGTCGGGTGCCGGTTACTCCGAGGCGCTCGACGAGGCCACCGCCCTCGGGTACGCCGAGGCCGACCCGACCGCCGACGTCGAGGGCTTCGACGCCGCCGCGAAGGCCGCCATCCTCGCCGGGATCGCGTTCCACACCCGGGTGCGCCTCGACGACGTCTACCGCGAGGGCATGACCGAGGTCACCGCCGCCGACTTCGCCTCCGCCAAGCAGATGGGCTGCACCATCAAGCTGCTCGCGATCTGCGAGCGGGCCGCCGACGGCGGGTCCGTCACCGCGCGCGTGCACCCCGCGATGATCCCGCTCAGCCACCCGCTCGCCTCCGTCCGCGAGGCGTACAACGCGGTCTTCGTCGAGGCGGAGGCCGCCGGGCAGCTCATGTTCTACGGCCCCGGCGCCGGCGGCTCGCCGACGGCCTCGGCCGTGCTCGGCGACCTCGTCGCCGTGTGCCGCAACAAGCTCGACGGGGCCAACGGCCCCGGAGAGTCCGCGTACACCCAGCTGCCCGTGAGCTCCATGGGCGAGGTCGTCACGCGGTACCACATCAGCCTCGACGTGGCCGACAAGCCGGGCGTCCTCGCCCAGGTCGCGACGGTCTTCGCCGAGCACGGCGTATCCATCGATACGGTGCGCCAGCAGGGCAAGGACGGCGAGGCGTCCCTCGTCGTCGTCACCCACCGCGCGCCCGACGCCGCCCTCTCGGGGACCGTCGAGGCGCTGCGCAAGCTCGACACCGTGCGCGGTGTCGCCAGCATCATGCGTGTTGAAGGGGAGTAAGGACCCATGACCCACAAGGGCACCCACCAGTGGCGCGGCATCATCGAGGAGTACCGGGACCGCCTTCCGGTCACGGACACGACGCCGGTCGTCACGCTCCGTGAGGGCGGTACGCCGCTCGTCCCCGCTCAGGTGCTCTCCGAGCGCACGGGCTGCGAGGTGCACCTCAAGGTCGAGGGCGCCAACCCCACCGGCTCCTTCAAGGACCGGGGCATGACCATGGCCATCTCCAAGGCCAAGGAGGAGGGGGCGCAGGCCGTCATCTGCGCCTCCACCGGCAACACCTCCGCCTCGGCCGCGGCCTACGCGGTACGCGCCGGCATGGTGTCGGCCGTCCTCGTGCCGCAGGGCAAGATCGCGCTGGGCAAGATGGGCCAGGCCCTCGTGCACGGCGCGAAGATCCTCCAGGTCGACGGCAACTTCGACGACTGCCTCACCCTGGCCCGCAGCCTCTCCGAGAACTATCCGGTGGCGCTGGTCAATTCGGTCAACCCGGTCCGCATCGAGGGCCAGAAGACCGCCGCGTTCGAGATCGTCGACATGCTCGGCGACGCCCCCGACATCCACGTGCTGCCCGTGGGCAACGCCGGCAACATCACGGCGTACTGGAAGGGGTACCGCGAGTACGCCGAGGACGGTCTCGCGACGCACCGGCCGCGCATGTGGGGCTTCCAGGCGTCCGGTTCGGCGCCGCTCGTGCGCGGCGAGGTCGTCAAGGACCCGTCGACGATCGCCACCGCGATCCGTATCGGCAACCCGGCCTCGTGGGACTACGCGATCGCCGCGCGCGACGAGTCGGGCGGCTTCATCGACGAGGTGACGGACCGTGAGATCCTGCGCGCCTACCGCCTGTTGGCCGCGCAGGAGGGTGTCTTCGTCGAGCCCGCCTCGGCGGCCTCGGTCGCCGGTCTGCTGAAGGCGGCCGAGCAGGGCAAGGTCGACCCGGGTCAGCGGATCGTCTGCACCGTGACCGGAAACGGCCTGAAGGACCCCGACTGGGCCGTCGCCGGCGCACCGCAGCCGGTCACCGTCCCGGTCGACGCCGCGACCGCCGCCGAGCGCCTCGGCCTGGCCTGATCCCACCTTCCCCCGCGGGGGAAACCGCTGATCGATACCCGATCAGGAACGTACATAGGCGCACAGGTTGGCTCGCGACACGCATCGTGCGCCTCCTGTGCGCCCTATGTCGCCGCAGAACCTTCCTTCGATAGTCTGTACCGAACCCGCCCCGACGCATATGCGCCGTGTCGTTGCCGTTGTCGCCCCCGTGGCCGAAACGGCCCCCGGGTCCTCGAGTACTTCACCCGCGGTACTTGTCGGGGTGAAGCCTTGCTGTTCGAAATGCCTGTTGCCGCAATCAAGGAGAGTCATCGAGCGATGGCCGGTCCAGCGTTCCGCGCCGCCGCCGTACGGGTGCGCGTCCCCGCCACCAGCGCCAACCTCGGCCCGGGCTTCGATGCCTTCGGCCTGTCGCTGGGGCTCTACGACGACGTCGTCGTCCGGGTCGCCGACTCCGGACTGCACGTCGACATCGCGGGCGAGGGCGCCGAGACGCTCCCGCGCGACGAGAGCCACCTGCTCGTCCGCTCCCTGCGCACGGCCTTCGACCTGCTCGGCGGACAGCCCCGCGGCCTCGAGGTCGTCTGCGCCAACCGCATCCCGCACGGCCGCGGCCTCGGCTCCTCCTCCGCCGCCATCTGCGCCGGCATCGTCGCCGCCCGCGCCGTGACCATAGGCGGGGACGCCAGGCTCGACGAGGCGGCCCTGCTCGAACTCGCCACCGAGATCGAGGGGCACCCCGACAACGTCGCCGCCTGTCTGCTCGGCGGATTCACGCTCGCCTGGACCGAGTCCGGTGCCGCGCGGGCGATCAGGATGGATCCCTCCGATTCCATCGTTCCGGTGGTTTTCGTCCCCGGAAAGCCCGTACTCACCGAGACCGCCCGCGGACTCCTGCCGCGCACCGTCCCGCACGTGGACGCCGCGGCCAACGCCGGGCGCGCCGCCCTCCTCGTCGAGGCCCTGACCCGCCGCCCCGAGCTGCTGCTCTCGGCCACCGAGGACCGGCTGCACCAGGAGTACCGGGCTCCCGCGATGCCGGAGAGCATCGCCCTGGTGAACCGGCTGCGGGCGGACGGCGTCCCCGCGGTCATCTCCGGCGCGGGCCCCACGGTGCTCGCGCTGGCCGAACACGGGACGGCCGACAAGGTCGCCCGACTGGCGGGCGAGGGATGGGCCGCGAACCGGCTCGACCTCGACGCGTCCGGAGCGGTCGTACTGCCGCTGGCGCCCTAGCGCGCGGCGGCGGGGGGCGCCGGGCAGCGTCCCCCGTACTGCCCCGGACACGAGATTGCCGGTGAGGGAGAGGGGGAATGTTTGTTGGAGCCGGTAGTGTTAACCTCAAGTCTGCACCCGACCTCTTTGTGGAGCGGTGCGGAGAGTCCCCATCAGGGACCACCATTCTTCCGGGAGCCTCCTCAACTGCCTGAGCAGCCTGCCTGAGCAGTTTTGAGCACGCTCCGGAACCGGCACGACACCCCTCGCTCTTCTGCAGTGAGGGCCGAGCAGGGGGCGCTCGGGCCGGACCCACAGCACGTTTTCTCCCTTCCGCCGTACCCGGCGGGACCACCGCCCCGGACACGGTCCACAAGCCAGGACCGCTGCCGGACAGCACAACCGGTCGCCGAGCCAGATGGCCGACGTCCGCTCCAGGGAAGGACCCTTCGTGAGCGACACCACCGATCTGATGGGCGTGACTGCCGACAACAATGTCGACACCGCCGCGCCCGCCGCAGGTGCTGCCACCGGCGGCACCGCACGGCGCCGCCGCTCCGGCACCGGCCTCGACGGCATGGTCCTGGCCGAGCTGCAGCAGGTCGCGTCCGGCCTCGGCATCAGGGGCACCGCGCGGATGCGCAAGAGCCAGCTGATCGAGGTCATCAAGGAGGCGCAGGCCGGAGGGGGATCCTCCCAGGCCGCCGCTCCCGCCAAGGCCGAAGCCGACACCAAGCCGAAGCGCCGCGCCACCTCCAAGGCCCGCACGGTCGACGCCGCGGCCGAGGCCGCCGCGCCCAAGGCGGAGAAGGCCGAGAAGGCCGTCGCCCAGCAGCAGATCGACATCCCGGGCCAGCCGGCCTCCGACGACCAGCCGGCCGGTGAGCGCCGTCGTCGTCGGGCCACCGCCCCCGCCGGTTCGCCGGAGGGCGAGGCCAAGGCCGAGGCCGCCCAGGTCGTCAAGACCGAGGCCCGCACCGAGGCCCGTACCGAGGCCAAGGCCGACGCGCAGGCCGAGGCCGCCGTCGACGGTGCCGAGGGCCGCGGCCGTCGTGACCGCGGCGAGCGCGGGGAGCGCGGCGAGCGCCGTGACCGCCGTGACCGTCAGCGCGAGCGCGGCAAGGGCGACGAGCAGCAGGGCGGTGGCCAGGGCGGCCAGCGTCAGCGCCAGGGCGGCCAGGGCCAGGGCCAGGGTCAGGGCCAGCAGGTCCAGGTCCAGGGCCAGGGCCAGGGCCAGCAGGGCGGCCAGCAGGCCGGTCCGCAGGACGACTACGACGACGCCGAGGGCGGTCGCCGCGGGCGTCGCGGGCGCTACCGCGACCGTCGTGGCCGTCGTGGCCGTGACGACTTCCAGGCCGGCGAGCCGCAGGTCGCCGACGACGACGTCCTGATCCCCGTCGCGGGCATCCTCGACATCCTCGACAACTACGCGTTCATCCGGACCTCGGGCTACCTGCCCGGTCCGAACGACGTGTACGTCTCCCTCGCGCAGGTCCGCAAGAACGGCCTGCGCAAGGGTGACCACGTCACCGGCGCGGTGCGTCAGCCGAAGGAGGGCGAGCGCCGCGAGAAGTTCAACGCGCTGGTCCGCCTGGACTCCGCGAACGGCATGGCCGCCGACTCCGGCCGCGGCCGCCCGGAGTTCAACAAGCTGACCCCGCTCTACCCGCAGGACCGGCTCCGTCTGGAGACCGACCCGGGCGTGCTGACCACGCGGATCATCGACCTCGTGTCGCCGATCGGCAAGGGCCAGCGCGGTCTGATCGTGGCCCCGCCGAAGACCGGCAAGACCATGATCATGCAGGCGATCGCCAACGCGATCACCCACAACAACCCCGAGTGCCACCTGATGGTCGTCCTGGTCGACGAGCGTCCGGAAGAGGTCACCGACATGCAGCGGTCGGTCAAGGGCGAGGTCATCTCCTCGACCTTCGACCGCCCGGCCGAGGACCACACCACCGTCGCCGAGCTGGCCATCGAGCGCGCCAAGCGTCTCGTGGAGCTGGGTCACGACGTGGTCGTCCTGCTCGACTCGATCACCCGCCTGGGCCGCGCGTACAACCTCGCGGCGCCGGCCTCCGGCCGCATCCTGTCCGGTGGTGTCGACTCGACCGCCCTGTACCCGCCGAAGCGCTTCTTCGGTGCGGCCCGGAACATCGAGGACGGCGGCTCGCTGACCATCCTCGCCACCGCCCTGGTGGACACCGGTTCGCGCATGGACGAGGTGATCTTCGAGGAGTTCAAGGGCACCGGCAACATGGAGCTCAAGCTCGACCGGAAGCTCGCCGACAAGCGCATCTTCCCGGCCGTCGACGTCGACGCCTCGGGCACCCGCAAGGAGGAGATCCTCCTCGGTGCCGACGAGCTCGCCGTCACCTGGAAGCTGCGTCGTGTGCTGCACGCGCTCGACCAGCAGCAGGCGATCGAGCTGCTCCTCGACAAGATGAAGCAGACGAAGTCGAACGGCGAGTTCCTCCTCCAGATCCAGAAGACCACCCCCGGAGGGAACAGCAACGACTGACGCGAGAGCTGCGTCACACGACGAAACCCGGGCCCCGCGTCCGTAACCCCGTCGTGACCTGCGTAAACCACCGCGCCCACCGTGCCCCGCACGGTGGGCGCGGTGCGTTGCCCACCGAAACCTCACAGGGACCCGTGCAACCCTTTCGGGTGCTTCGCCGTCACAGAAGGTGAACCGAGGGCCCGAGGGGAGACGATGACCGAGCAGAACGACAGCGGCCGCATACGCGGGGCCGGCAGCGGCCGGCGCCGCAAGCCGCCCGCCAAGCGCCGCAAGGCGCCGATCCTGATAGCGGGGGCCGCCGCGGTCCTCGTCCTCGGCGGCGCCGGCCTCGGCTACGTGTACGTCAAGCTCGACGGCAACATCAAGGGCGTCGACATCAACGCCCAGCTCGGCACCGAACGCCCGGTGGACGTCGACGACGGCTCCCTGGACATCCTCGTCCTCGGCTCCGACTCCCGCTCCGGCGACAACGCCGCCTACGGCGAGGACGAGGGCGGCGCCCGCTCCGACACCGCGATGGTCGTCCACGTCTACGAGGGCCACAAGAAGGCGAGCGTCGTCTCCGTCCCCCGCGACACCCTCGTCGACCGGCCGGCCTGCACCGACGGCCAGGGCGGCAGCGTCGCCGGCGAGCGGCGGGCCATGTTCAACACGGCGTACGAGGTCGGCGGCCCCGCCTGCGCCGTCAAGACCGTCGAGTCGATGTCCGGCATCCGCATGGACCACTACATCGAGGTCGACTTCACCGGCTTCAAGAAGCTCATCGACACCCTCGGCGGCGTCGAGATCACCACCACGCAGGCCATCAAGGACTCCAAGAGCCACCTCGACCTCGCTCCCGGCACCCACACCCTCGACGGCGAGCAGTCCCTCGGCCTCGTCCGCACCCGCAAGAGCGTCGGCGACGGCAGTGACCTCGGCCGCATCCAGCTCCAGCAGGCGTTCATGAAGGCGTTCATCGACCAGGTCAAGGACGTCGGCGTCTTCACCAACCCGAAGAAGCTCCTCGATCTCGCCGACGCCGCCACCAAGGCCATCACCCCGGACTCCGAACTCGACTCGGTCCAGGAACTGATGGGCTTCGCCAAGGGCCTCTCCGGCCTCGGCGCCGAGGACGTCCACATGATCACCCTGCCGGTCGAGTACGACCCCCGGGACCCCAACCGCGTGATCCCGCTGGAGGCCGAGTCCCGGCAGGTCTGGAAGGCGCTCAAGGCCGACCTGCCGATTCCCGCCTCGGCCACGAAGGACGCCGCCACCGGCCAGGCCGGCGGCGTCGTGAAGTAGCCCGGGAATACCTCCGGCCCCACCCCCGTTTTGGGAGATACGGCCGGTCCTGGCAGACTGGTACGTCGGCCCCGGTTCACGCTTGCCGCAACCCGCGACGGCGACCCGGAGCCCTCCCGAAACTAGGAGACACCTTGAAGCGCGAGATCCACCCCCAGTACGTCGATACCCAGGTCAGCTGCACCTGTGGTGCGTCGTTCACCACCCGTAGCACCCTGACCGAGGGCACCATCCGTGCCGAGGTCTGCTCCGAGTGCCACCCGTTCTACACGGGCAAGCAGAAGATCCTCGACACCGGCGGCCGCGTCGCCCGCTTCGAGGCCCGCTTCGGCAAGGCCACCGGCTCCGCCAAGTAGCGAGCCCCTGCGCCGGTCCACGGCCGCCCCGCGCGGGCGGCCGGGACCGGCGCTTTGCCGTCCCGTAGAACTGACGAAAACCAGGAGCCCCCGATGTTCGAGGCGGTCGAGGAACTGGTCGGCGAGCACGCCGACCTGGAGACGAAGCTCGCGGACCCCTCGGTCCACGCCGACCAGGCGAACGCGCGCAGGCTGAACAAGCGCTACGCCGAGCTGACCCCGATCGTCGCCACGTACCGGTCCTGGAAGCAGACCGGCGACGACATCGAGACCGCCCGCGAGTTCGCGCACGACGACCCCGACTTCGCCGCCGAGGTCAAGCTGCTGGAGAAGGACCGCGAGGAGCTCACCGACAAGCTCCGCCTGCTCCTCGTCCCGCGCGACCCGAGCGACGACAAGGACGTCATCCTGGAGATCAAGGCGGGCGCCGGCGGCGACGAGTCCGCGCTCTTCGCTGGCGACCTGCTCCGCATGTACCTCCGGTACGCCGAGCGCGTCGGCTGGAAGACCGAGATCATCGACGCCACCGAGTCCGAGCTGGGCGGCTACAAGGACGTCCAGGTCGCCGTGAAGACCAAGGGCGGCAACGGCGCCACCGAGCCCGGCCAGGGCGTCTGGGCGCGACTCAAGTACGAGGGCGGCGTGCACCGCGTGCAGCGCGTCCCCGCGACCGAGTCGGCCGGCCGCATCCACACCTCCGCCGCCGGCGTGCTCGTCACGCCCGAGGCCGAGGAGGTCGAGGTCGAGGTCCACGCCAACGACCTGCGCATCGACGTCTACCGCTCGTCCGGCCCCGGCGGCCAGTCGGTCAACACCACCGACTCCGCGGTCCGCATCACGCACCTGCCGACCGGCATCGTCGCCTCCTGCCAGAACGAGAAGAGCCAGCTCCAGAACAAGGAGCAGGCCATGCGCATCCTGCGCTCGCGGCTGCTCGCCGCCGCGCAGGAGGAGGCCGAGTCGAAGGCCGCCGACGCCCGCCGCAGCCAGGTCCGCACGGTCGACCGGTCCGAGAAGATCCGTACGTACAACTTCCCGGAAAACCGGATTTCCGACCACCGCGTCGGCTTCAAGGCGTACAACCTGGACCAGGTCCTCGACGGCGAACTGGACCCCATGATCCAGGCGTGCGTCGACGCCGACTCCGCTGCCAAGCTCGCCGCGGCGTAAGTTCCGTAAGCCCCACCCCGCACCACGGAGGACCAGCGTGAACCTGCTGCTTGCCGAGGTGGCCCAGGCCACCCAGCGGCTGGCCGACGCCGGCGTTCCCTCACCGCGTTTCGACGCCGAGGAGCTCGCCGCGTTCGTGCACGGCGTCAAGCGGGGGGAGCTGCACAACGTCAAGGACGCGGACTTCGACGCCCGCTACTGGGAGACGATCGCCCGCCGCGAGGCCCGAGAACCGCTCCAGCACATCACCGGCCGGGCGTTCTTCCGCTTCCTGGAGCTCCAGGTGGGCCCCGGCGTCTTCGTGCCCCGCCCCGAGACCGAGTCGGTCGTCGGCTGGGCCATAGACGCCGTACGCGCCATGGACGTCGTCGAGCCCCTCATCGTCGACCTCTGCACCGGCTCCGGCGCCATCGCCCTCGCCATGGCGCAGGAGGTCCCGCGCTCCCGCGTGCACGCCGTCGAGCTCTCCGACGACGCCCTCCTGTGGACCCGCAGGAACGCCGAGGGCTCCCGCGTCTCCGTCCACCAGGGCGACGCCCTGAGCGCCCTCCCGGAGCTGGACGGACAGGTCGACCTGGTCATCTCCAACCCGCCGTACATCCCGCTCACCGAGTGGGAGTACGTGGCGCCCGAGGCCCGCGACCACGACCCGGAGATGGCCCTCTTCTCCGGCGAGGACGGCCTCGACACCATCCGCGGCATCGAGCGCACCGCCCACCGTCTGCTCCGCCCCGGCGGGCTCGTCGTCATCGAGCACGCGGACACCCAGGGCGGGCAGGTGCCGTGGATCTTCAACGAAGAGGCCGGCTGGGCCGACGCCGCCGACCACCCCGACCTGAACAACCGGCCGCGTTTCGCGACCGCCCGCAAGGCAATGCCATGACCAAGCACGACGCGTACGAGGAGGCCGGGAACTGATGGCACGGCGATACGACTGCAACGAGGCGACCGATCGTGTGACCGGCCTGCGCGAAGCCGCGTCCGCCGTCCGCCGCGGCGAGCTGGTCGTGCTGCCCACCGACACCGTGTACGGGATCGGGGCGGACGCCTTCAGCAGCGAGGCCGTGGCGGACCTGCTCGCCGCCAAGGGCCGGGGCCGCAACATGCCCACGCCCGTGCTCATCGGCTCCCCGAACACCCTCCACGGCCTGGTCACCGACTTCTCCGAGCAGGCGTGGGAGCTCGTCGACGCCTTCTGGCCCGGCGCGCTCACCCTGGTCGCCAAGCACCAGCCGTCCCTCCAGTGGGACCTCGGCGACACCCGCGGGACCGTCGCCATCCGGATGCCGCTGCACCCCGTCGCGATCGAGCTGCTCACCGAGGTCGGCCCGATGGCCGTCTCCTCGGCCAACCTCACCGGCCACCCGTCGCCGGAGGACTGCGACGCGGCCCAGCAGATGCTCGGGGACTCCGTCTCCGTCTACCTCGACGGCGGCCCGACGCCCGGCATCGTCCCCTCGTCCATCGTCGACGTCACGGGCAAGGTGCCGGTGCTGCTGCGCGAGGGCGCGCTGTCCCCGGAGGAGCTCCGGAAGGTCGTACCCGACCTCGAGGTGGCCAGTTGACCGCCCTTGAGGGGCGTGGCATAGCGGGGTTCGACGACAGCAGCACCTTCCGCATCCTCCACGTCAGCACCGGCAACGTCTGCCGCTCGCCCATCACCGAGCGGCTGACCCGCCATGCCCTGAGCGACCGCCTCGGCGACCCGCTCGGCGGCGGCCTCATCGTGGAGAGCGCGGGCACCTGGGGGCACGAGGGCGCCCCCATGGAGACCAACGCCGAACTGGTCCTCGCCGACTTCGGCGCCGACTACAGCGGCTTCGTGGGCCGCGAACTCCTCGACGAGCACGTCATCCGCGCCGACCTGGTCCTCACGGCGACCCGTGACCACCGGGCCCAGGTCATCTCCATGGGCCACTCGGCCGGCCTGCGCACCTTCACCCTGAAGGAGTTCACCCGCCTGGTCCGCGCGATCGACCCGGCGACGCTCCCCGACGCCCGCGACGAGGGCATGGTCGAGCGCGCCCGCTCCCTGGTCCGCGCTGCCGCCGCTCTACGCGGGTGGCTCCTCGCCCCCTCGGTCGACGCCGACGAGGTGAACGACCCCTACGGCGCCCCCATCACTTTCTTCCGTTCCATCGGCGACGAGATCAACCAGGCCCTCGATCCGGTGGTCACCGCCCTGACGGGCGTCTCCGCCCGCCGCTGACGGGCGGAGCGCCGGGGGCGCGCCTACATTGGTGACATGCCGGTCACCGCGCCCCCTGATGTGGATCTCGACGTCCTGCGCCGGCAGGACCCGGAGATCGCCGACGTGCTGTCGGGGGAGGTGCGGCGGCAGGGGGACAGCCTGCAGCTGATCGCGGCCGAGAACTTCATGTCGCCCGCGGTCCTGGCGGCGCTGGGCTCGCCGCTGGCGAACAAGTACGCGGAGGGGTATCCGGGCGCCCGCCATCACGGCGGCTGCGAGTACGCCGACGCGGCGGAGCGGATCGCCGTGGAACGGGCCACTGCGCTCTTCGGATCGGACCATGCGAACGTCCAGGCCCACTCGGGCTCCTCGGCCGTCCTGGCGGCGTACGCGGCCCTTCTGAGGCCCGGTGACACGGTCCTGGCCATGGGGCTGAACCACGGCGGGCATCTCACCCACGGCTCGCCCGCCAACTTCTCCGGGCGCTGGTTCGACTTCGTGCCCTACGGCGTCGACGCCGAGACCGGGCTGGTCGACTACGAGCAGGTCGCCGCGCTCGCCCGCCACCACCGCCCCAAGGCGATCGTCTGCGGCTCGATCTCCTACCCCCGCCACCTCGACTACGCGGTCTTCCGCGAGATCGCCGACGAGGTCGGCGCCTACCTCATCGCCGACGCGGCCCACCCGATCGGCCTGGTCGCCGGGGGAGCGGCCCCCAGCCCCGTCCCGTACGCCGACGTGGTCTGCGCGACCACCCACAAGGTGCTGCGCGGGCCGCGCGGCGGGATGATCCTGTGCGGCGAGTGGCTGGCGGGGCGGGTCGACCGGGCGGTGTTCCCGTTCACCCAGGGCGGCGCCCAGATGCACACGATCGCGGCGAAGGCGGTGGCCTTCGGCGAGGCGTCCACCCCGGCGTTCACCGGGTACGCCCATCAGGTGGTGGAACACGCGAAGGTGCTCGCCGCCGCGCTCGCCGCCGAGGGCTTCGCGCTGACCACCGGCGGCACCGACACCCACCTCATCACCGCCGACCCGGCCCCCCTCGGCGTCGACGGCCGCACGGCCCGCGCCCGGCTCGCCGCCGCGGGTGTGGTGCTGGACACCTGTGCCCTGCCGTACGGCGAGGGCCGCGGCATCCGGCTGGGCACGGCCGCGGTCACCACCCAGGGGATGGGCAACCCGGAGATGGCCCGGATCGCCGCGCTGTTCACCGCCGCGCTGCGCGACGACGCCCGTGAGACGGCCCGGGTACGGGCGGAAGTACGTGCCCTGACCGGGCGATTTCCCCCGTACGGACACTGAGGAAAACCGATCGCAACCGTTCCGGTGGCAGGGGATGTCTCCAAGCACATGGACGGCACGGCTAGGGTGTGGGGCTGAGATGGCCAGCGATTCCTGTGGGGCAGCCCGTGCGTGATTACCTGCTGACGCTCTGTGTCACGGCCGCGGTGACCTACCTGCTCACCGGTCCGGTGCGCAAGTTCGCCATCGCGACCGGGGCGATGCCGGAGATCCGCGCCCGCGACGTACACCGAGAACCGACTCCGCGGCTCGGTGGCATCGCCATGTTCTTCGGGCTGTGCGCGGGACTCCTCGTCGCCGACCACCTGCAGAACCTGAGCAGCGTCTTCGAGCTGTCGAACGAGCCGCGCGCGCTGCTCTCCGGCGCCGCGCTGATCTGGCTGATCGGCGTCCTGGACGACAAGTTCGAACTGGACGCGCTGATCAAGCTCGGCGCGCAGATGATCTCCGCGGGCGTGATGGTCGTCCAGGGTCTGACGATCCTGTGGCTGCCGATCCCGGGCGTCGGCGTGGTCTCCCTGACCCCGTGGCAGGGCACGCTCCTCACGGTCGCCCTGGTCGTCCTGACCATCAACGCGGTGAACTTCGTCGACGGCCTCGACGGTCTCGCCGCCGGCATGGTCTGCATCGCCGCCGCGGCCTTCTTCCTGTACGCCTACCGCCTCTGGTACGGCTACACGATCGAGGCGGCGGCACCCGCGACGCTCTTCACCGCGATCCTCATGGGCATGTGCCTGGGCTTCCTGCCGCACAACATGCACCCGGCGCGGATCTTCATGGGCGACTCCGGCTCGATGCTGATCGGCCTGATCCTGGCGGCCTCGGCCATCTCGATCACCGGCCAGGTCGACCCGGACGCGCTGAAGATCTTCGAGGGCTCGACCCGGCAGGCCACCCACGCGGCCCTGCCCGTCTTCATCCCGCTCGTGCTGCCGCTGACGATCATCGCGATCCCGATGGCGGACCTGGTCCTCGCGATCGTCCGCCGTACGTGGAAGGGCCAGTCGCCGTTCGCGGCCGACCGCGGGCACCTGCACCACCGGCTCCTGGAGATCGGCCACTCGCACAGCCGCGCGGTGCTGATCATGTACTTCTGGTCGGCGCTGATCGCCTTCGGGACGCTGGCGTACTCGGTGCACTCGACGTCGATGTGGATCGTCCTCGGCGTCGTCGCGCTGAGCGCCATCGGCCTGGTGCTGCTCCTGCTGCCGCGGTTCACGCCGCGGGCGCCCCGCTGGGCCGAGTCCGTCGTGCCGCCCCGCTACCGCCGGCGCAAGCGGGTTTCGGTGCCGGAGCCCGTCGCGGAGGTCCCGGTGGTCGAGGAGGAGCGCGTTCCGGTGCCCGCCGGCATCAACGGCGCCACCGCCATCGGCAACCGCGCGCGCTTCCCCGACCGGCGGAAGGCCGGAACGCCAAGTTGACGAAAGCCGCATTCGCGGCCATTACCAGACAGGGTGACTCCGTGTCGTGCACACACGCGCGGAGTAGCTCTCATGTGTGACGGTTGGCACACCTTATGGGTAAAGACCTATTCAAATAGTTTGTGATACCGTTCACGAGACCCGGCGACAGTGCCGAAAGACCGTAGTGCGACGGTCTGTTGGCCCCGAGACCCACCTCGGACCGGGCCTACGCTCGTCCATGACGACACCATCGCCCCCTGCCATTAAGCGGAGACACCGCCATGCCGTCCAACGACGCACGCATCCTGCTGCACACCGCCGTTCCCACCGCTGCCGTCGGCGCACTCGCCACGGTCATCAGTGGCGTGGTCGCCGGTGGCAAGGGTGCGCTCGGAGCCGTTGTCGGCACCCTGGTGGTCATCCTCTTCATGGGTATCGGGCAACTGGTGCTCCAGCGGACGGCGAAGTCGCTTCCGCACCTCTTCCAGGCCATGGGGCTCATGCTCTACACGGCCCAGTTGCTGGTGCTCTTCATCTTCCTCGCCTTGCTCAAGAACACGACGCTGTTCGACTTCAAGGCGTTCGCCTTCACGCTGCTCGCGACGACCGTGGTGTGGGTCGCCGCACAGGCTCGGGCGTACATGAAGGCCAAGATCACGTACATCGACCCCGGAAACACGGGGCCGAAGTCGTGAAGGGTAGGGCCGGGATAAAGCCGCCGTCGGCTTCCTGCTATCGTCCGGTGCCAACTGCGGCACTGCGGGCGCGGGCATCCGAGACGCCTGTCCCAGCGCGAGGCTCGATGCCGAACCGCCGCCCCCTTATCCGTAAGACCAGTCCAGTGCCGACCCGCGGCTGCGTGCCGCGCCGACACAACGAGGTTGCCGTACCTATGCGCCACGCTGAAGGAGCCCGCGGTGAGTGCTGACCAGACGCTTGCCTTCGACCCGGATTGCCACATCTTCACTGGATGTGGCTTCCCGGCGCCGGGCCTGCACACGTTCATGTACGAGCCCATCGCCACGGTGGCCGGCATCGACATCACCAAGCCGATGCTGCTCGCCCTCCTCGGCTCCATCGTGGTCGTCGGGTTCTTCTGGGCCGCCTTCAACAAGCCCAAGCTGATCCCCGGCAAGATGCAGATGGTCGGCGAAGCCGGTTACGACTTCGTGCGCCGCGGCATCGTCTACGAGATCATCGGCAAGAAGGACGGCGAGAAGTACGTCCCCTTCATGGTGTCGCTGTTCTTCTTCGTCTGGATCATGAACCTCTGGTCGATCATTCCGCTCGCCCAGTTCCCGGTCACCTCGCTGATCGCCTTCCCGGCCGGTCTCGCGCTGATCGTGTACGTCATGTGGATCTCGCTCACCTTCAAGAAGCACGGCTTCGTGGGCGGCTGGAAGAACATCGTCGGTTACGACAAGTCCCTCGGTGCGATCCTCCCGATGGTCGTCGTCCTCGAGTTCTTCTCGAACCTCCTGATCCGGCCCTTCACGCACGCGGTGCGACTGTTCGCGAACATGTTCGCCGGTCACCTGCTGATCGTGATGTTCTCGCTGGCCACCTGGTACCTCATGAACGGCATCGGCTTCGTCTACGCCGGCGCGTCCTTCGTGATGGTCCTCGTGATGACCGCCTTCGAGCTCTTCATCCAGGCCGTCCAGGCGTACGTCTTCGTCCTCCTGGCCTGCAGCTACGTCCAGGGCGCGCTCTCCGAGCACCACTGAGCCGTCAAGGCCCCGTAGCTCCACCCCCGAAACCATCAGTCGTCCGGTGGCCAACCCCCACCGGGTCATTGAAAGAGAAGGAAGTAACGGCATGTCCGCTGCTCTCGACATGGTCAACCTCGCCGCCGGCGCCAAGGAAAACGTCGTCGGCAACGTCGCCTCGATCGGTTACGGCCTCGCCGCGATCGGCCCCGGCGTCGGCGTCGGCATCATCTTCGGTAACGGTACGCAGGCCCTCGCCCGCCAGCCCGAGGCCGCCGGTCTGATCCGCACCAACCAGATCATGGGCTTCGCCTTCTGTGAGGCGCTCGCCCTCATCGGCATCGTCATGGGCTTCGTCTACCAGTAAGCCGGACCGACTGCCCGATTCTTTTTACGGAAGGCACTGATGTGAACGCTCTGCTTCTTGCGGCAGCGGAGGAGCCTCAGCCTCCTCTCATCCCGCATCTCGACGAGCTCGTCATCGGCCTGATCGCCTTCGTCATCGTCTTCGGCTTCCTCGCCAAGAAGCTCCTCCCGAACATCAACAAGGTTCTGGAGCAGCGTCGCGAGGCCATCGAGGGTGGCATCGAGAAGGCCGAGTCGGCCCAGATCGAGGCTCAGAGTGTGCTGGAGCAGTACAAGGCCCAGCTCGCCGAGGCCCGCCACGAGGCCGCGCGTCTTCGCCAGGAGGCGACGGAGCAGGGCACCGCGATCATCCAGGAGATGAAGGCGGAGGGCCAGCGCCAGCGCGAGGAGATCATCGCGGCCGGCCACACGCAGATCGAGGCCGACCGCAAGGCTGCATCCGCCTCGCTGCGCCAGGACGTGGGCAAGCTCGCCACCGACCTGGCCGGCAAGCTGGTCGGCGAGTCCCTTGAGGACATCGCCCGCCAGAGCCGCACGATCGACCGCTTCCTCGACGAGCTCGAGGAGAAGGCCGAGGCGGTCCGATGAACGGAGCGAGCCGTGAGGCACTGGCTGCCGCCCGTGAGTCCCTCGACGCGCTGACCGACAACACGTCGGTCGACGCGGCGAAGCTCGCGGACGAGCTGGCCTCCGTCACCGTGCTGCTCGACCGCGAGGTGTCGCTGCGCCGGGTCCTGACCGACCCCGCACAGTCGGGTGAGGCCAAGGCCGAGCTCGCGCAGCGACTCCTGAGCGGTCAGGTCGGCGGCGAGACCGTCGACCTGGTCTCGGGCATGGTGCGTTCCCGCTGGTCGCGCTCGCGTGACCTGGTCGACGCGGCCGAGGAACTGGCGAACATCGCCGACCTCACCGCGGCGCAGAAGGCGGGCGCGCTGGACGACGTCGAGGACGAGCTGTTCCGGTTCGGCCGGATCGTGTCCTCCAGCAACGAGCTCCGCTCGGCGCTGACGGACAAGTCCGCCACGGCCACCGCCAAGGGCGAGCTGCTCCGCAGCCTGCTCGGCGGCAAGGCCCACGCGGCCACCGAGCGTCTGGTCGTCCGTCTGGTGACCCAGCCCCGGGGACGTAGCCTGGAAGCGGGACTCGAGTCCCTGTCCAAGCTCGCCGCGGCGCGCCGGGACCGGATGGTCGCGGTCGTCACCTCGGCGGTGCCGCTGTCCGACCAGCAGAAGCAGCGCCTCGGTGCCGTTCTGGCCAAGCTGTACGGCCGCCCGATGCACCTGAACCTGGACGTGGACCCGGCGGTCCTCGGCGGGATCACCGTGCAGGTCGGTGACGAGGTCATCAACGGCTCCATCGCCGAGCGCCTCGACGAGGCGACTCGTCGACTGGCCGGCTGACGGCAGCCACCGCAGCACACAGCAACACAGCATCACCAGCGGCCCGGTTGGGCCGTGCAGAGATTGCAGAAGATTCCTGGGGGTCGGCCCCCAGACCCCTTAAGAAACTTCGGGCCCAACAAGGAGAGCAGGGAACCCAGATGGCGGAGCTCACGATCCGGCCGGAGGAGATCCGGGACGCACTGGAGAACTTTGTCCAGTCGTACCAGCCGGACGCGGCCTCGCGCGAGGAGGTCGGCACGGTCAGCCTGGCCGGTGACGGTATCGCGAAGGTCGAGGGTCTTCCCTCGGCCATGGCGAACGAGCTGCTGAAGTTCGAGGACGGGACCCTCGGTCTCGCGCTGAACCTCGAAGAGCGCGAGATCGGTGCGATCGTCCTCGGCG
The DNA here is from genome assembly GCF_042743475.1 of Streptomyces sp. NPDC059534. Lineage (NCBI taxonomy): Bacteria > Bacillati > Actinomycetota > Actinomycetes > Kitasatosporales > Streptomycetaceae > Streptomyces > Streptomyces sp. NPDC059534. The sequence goes on along the minus strand of NZ_JBHWAQ010000009.1, from coordinate 10,222 downwards.
AGTTCAGCGGTATCGAGGAGGGACAGTCGGTGCAGCGCACCGGCGAGGTCCTCTCCGTCGGTGTCGGTGAGGGATACCTGGGTCGCGTCGTCGACCCGCTCGGCAACCCGATCGACGGTCTCGGCGAGATCGCGACCGAGGGCCGCCGCGCCCTCGAGCTGCAGGCCCCGGGCGTTATGGCCCGTAAGTCGGTGCACGAGCCGATGGAGACCGGCTACAAGGCCGTCGACGCCATGACGCCGGTCGGCCGCGGCCAGCGTCAGCTGATCATCGGCGACCGCCAGACCGGCAAGACCGCGCTGTGCATCGACACGATCATCAACCAGCGCGACAACTGGCGCTCGGGCGACGTGAACAAGCAGGTTCGCTGCATCTACGTCGCCGTCGGCCAGAAGGGCTCGACCATCGCGTCCGTTCGCGGCGCCCTGGAAGAGGCCGGTGCGCTCGAGTACACGACGATCGTCGCCGCCCCGGCGTCCGACCCGGCCGGCTTCAAGTACCTGGCGCCGTACACCGGTTCCGCCATCGGCCAGCACTGGATGTACCAGGGCAAGCACGTCCTGATCGTCTTCGACGACCTGTCGAAGCAGGCCGACGCCTACCGCGCCGTGTCGCTGCTGCTGCGCCGCCCGCCGGGCCGTGAGGCGTACCCGGGTGACGTCTTCTACCTGCACTCGCGTCTCCTCGAGCGCTGCGCGAAGCTCTCGGACGAGCTCGGTGCCGGTTCGATGACGGGTCTGCCCATCGTCGAGACCAAGGCGAACGACGTGTCGGCGTTCATCCCGACCAACGTCATCTCCATCACCGACGGCCAGTGCTTCCTGGAGTCCGACCTGTTCAACGCCGGCCAGCGTCCGGCCCTGAACGTCGGTATCTCGGTCTCGCGTGTCGGTGGCTCCGCCCAGCACAAGGCGATGAAGCAGATCTCCGGTCGCCTCCGTGTCGACCTCGCCCAGTTCCGTGAGCTGGAGGCGTTCGCCGCCTTCGGTTCCGACCTGGACGCGGCCTCGAAGGCGCAGCTGGAGCGTGGACAGCGCATGGTCGAGCTGCTCAAGCAGGCTCAGTACCAGCCGATGCCCACCGAGAACCAGGTCGTCTCCGTCTGGGCCGGCACCACCGGCAAGATGGACGACGTCCCGGTCGCCGACATCCGTCGCTTCGAGGCCGAGCTCCTGGCGTACCTGCGCCAGAACCACTCGGGTCTCATGACCTCCATCCGTGAGGGCGGCAAGATGTCCGACGACACCCTGCAGTCCGTCGGTGACGCCATCGCGGAGTTCAAGAAGCAGTTCGAGACCTCTGACGGCAAGCTGCTGGGCGAGGACGCTCCTGCCGCCGTCAACGTCTCGAAGTGACGACGGAAGGGACCTGACTCATGGGAGCGCAGCTCCGGGTCTACAAGCGTCGCATCAAATCCGTCACCGCGACGAAGAAGATCACCAAGGCGATGGAGATGATCGCCGCCTCGCGTGTCGTCAAGGCGCAGCGCAAGGTGCAGGCGTCGACCCCGTACGCGACCGAGCTGACGCGCGCGGTCACGGCGGTGGCCACCGGTGCCAATGACAAGCACCCGCTGACCACCGAGGCGGAGAACCCGGTTCGCGCCGCAGTCCTGCTCCTCTCGAGCGACCGCGGTCTGGCCGGTGCCTTCAACTCCAACGCCATCAAGGCGGCGGAAAAGCTGACGGCGAAGCTGGAAGGCGAGGGCCGCGAGGTCACCGTCTACGTCGTCGGCCGTCGTGGTATCGCGCACTACAACTTCCGTGAGCGGAAGCTGGCCGGTACGTGGACCGGGTTCACGGACCAGCCGTCGTACGGCGACGCCAAGACGATCGCGGCACCGCTGATCGAGGCGATCGAGAAGGACACGGCGGAGGGCGGCGTGGACGAGCTCCACATCGTCTACACCGAGTTCATCTCGATGATGACGCAGACGGCGGTCGAGGCCCGGCTGCTGCCCCTCAGCCTCGACGAGGTGGCGAAGGAGGCCGGCGACACGGACACGCTCCGTCCGCTGTACGACTTCGAGCCGTCGGCGGAGGACGTCCTCGACGCCCTGCTGCCCCGGTACGTCGAGAGCCGGATCTACAACGCGCTGCTCCAGTCGGCTGCCTCCAAGCACGCCGCCACGCGCCGCGCGATGAAGTCGGCTACCGACAACGCGGGAGACTTGATCAACAATCTCTCCCGACTTGCCAACGCGGCCCGCCAGGCCGAAATCACCCAGGAAATCAGCGAGATCGTCGGTGGCACCGCAGCCCTGGCCGACGCGACCGCGGGGAGTGACAAGTAATGACGACCACTGTTGAGACGGCCGCCGCCACGGGCCGCGTCGCCCGGGTCATCGGCCCGGTCGTCGACGTGGAGTTCCCCGTCGACGCGATGCCGGCGATCTACAACGCGCTGCACGTCGAGGTCATGGACCCGACCGAGGAGGGCGCGACCAAGACGCTGACCCTCGAGGTCGCCCAGCACCTCGGTGACGGCGTCGTCCGCGCCATCTCCATGCAGCCCACCGACGGTCTGGTCCGCCAGGCCCCGGTGACCGACACGGGCACGGGCATCACCGTCCCCGTCGGTGACTCCACCAAGGGCCGCGTGTTCAACACGCTGGGCCAGGTGCTGAACGCCGACGAGTCGACCGTGGCCGACGCGCCGCGCTGGACGATCCACCGCAAGGCCCCGGCCTTCGACCAGCTCGAGTCCAAGACCGAGATGTTCGAGACCGGCCTGAAGGTCGTCGACCTTCTCACCCCGTACGTCAAGGGTGGAAAGATCGGTCTGTTCGGTGGTGCCGGTGTCGGCAAGACCGTTCTGATCCAGGAAATGATCGTCCGTGTGGCCAAGCTGCACGACGGTGTCTCCGTCTTCGCGGGCGTCGGCGAGCGCACCCGTGAGGGCAACGACCTCATGGTCGAGATGGAGGAGGCCGGCGTTCTCGACAAGACCGCGCTGGTCTTCGGCCAGATGGACGAGCCCCCGGGCACCCGTCTGCGCGTGGCCCTCGCCGGTCTGACCATGGCGGAGTACTTCCGCGATGTGCAGAAGCAGGACGTGCTGTTCTTCATCGACAACATCTTCCGCTTCACCCAGGCCGGTTCCGAGGTCTCCACGCTGCTCGGCCGCATGCCCTCCGCGGTGGGTTACCAGCCGAACCTGGCCGACGAGATGGGTCTCCTCCAGGAGCGCATCACGTCGACCCGTGGTCACTCGATCACCTCGATGCAGGCGATCTACGTCCCCGCGGACGACCTGACCGACCCGGCCCCGGCCACCACCTTCGCCCACCTCGACGCGACGACGGTTCTCTCCCGTCCGATCTCCGAGAAGGGCATCTACCCGGCCGTGGACCCGCTGGACTCCACGTCCCGGATCCTGGACCCGCGCTACATCGCGCAGGACCACTACGACGCCGCCACGCGCGTCAAGGGAATCCTGCAGAAGTACAAGGACCTCCAGGACATCATCGCGATCCTCGGTATCGACGAGCTGAGCGAGGAGGACAAGCTCGTTGTCCACCGCGCCCGCCGTGTCGAGCGCTTCCTGTCCCAGAACACCCACGCGGCGAAGCAGTTCACCGGTGTGGACGGTTCGGACGTTCCGCTCGACGAGTCGATCGCCGCGTTCAACGCGATCTGCGACGGTGAGTACGACCACTTCCCCGAGCAGGCGTTCTTCATGTGCGGTGGCCTTGAGGACCTCAAGAACAACGCCAAGGAGCTCGGCGTCTCCTGAGCCCCGTGCTCACCCGAGGGGGGTGGGATCCGTCCCGCCCCCCTCACCACGCCCCGTAGAATTGACCCCAACACCCGGCACGACCGCCGGGTGGTGACCCGAGGAGCCACCCTTGGCTGCTGAGCTGCACGTCGAGCTGGTCGCCGCGGACCGGAGTGTCTGGTCCGGCGAGGCCACCCTGGTCATCGCGCGTACCACCTCCGGCGACATCGGCGTCATGCCCGGCCACCAGCCGCTGCTCGGTGTGCTGGAGTCGGGCCCGGTGACCATCCGTACCAGTGAGGGCGCGACCGTCGTCGCCGCCGTCCACGGTGGATTCATCTCGTTCGCCGACGACAAGCTGTCTCTGCTCGCGGAGATCTGCGAGCTGGCGGACGAGATCGACGCCCAGCGCGCCGAGCGCGCGCTGGAGCGGGCGAAGACGGACGAGGACGGCGCCGCCGAGCGTCGCGCCGAGGTCCGGCTGCGCGCGGTGTCGGTCCGCTGACGGTCCGCACCGACTAGTAGTGCCCTCAGCCGCGGCACGGCTGGAATTTTCCAGACCGTGCCGCGGCTGAGGCGATGCATATGCAGGTTGTATTCGGTTCTGCCGGCCGTGCCGGCTACGGACGCAGCGAGGAGGTCGGTGAAGATGTTCCTCGCTCTGCTCCTGTGCGGCCTGGTCGTCGCACTGGTGGTGATCGGGCTCTTCGTCTTCGGCTTGCGCCGGAGACTGATCCAGCGTGCCGGCGGCACCTTCGACTGTTCGCTGCGCTGGGACGTGCCCGACGAGCCGGATCCGACCGGCAAGGGCTGGGTGTACGGCGTCGCCCGCTACAGCGGCGACGAGATCGCCTGGTTCCGTGTCTTCTCGTACTCTCCCCGCCCGCGCCGGGTCCTGGAGCGTTCGTCCATCGTGGCCCTGGAGCGCCGGACGCCGGAGGGCGAGGAGGAGCTCGCGCTGCTCTCCGACGCGGTGATCCAGCCCTGTATGTACGAGGGGGTGCGTCTGGAGCTCGCGATGAGCGAGGACGCGCGGACCGGTTTCATGGCCTGGCTGGAGGCGGCGCCTCCCGGCCAACGGGTGAATGTGGCGTAGTTTTCCCTGCCCGTTGGATGGGGGTCCCCCCGGACGAAGTCTGGGGGAGGGTGAATGTGGCGTAGTTTTCCCTGCCCGTTGGATGGGGGTCCCCCCGGACGAAGTCTGGGGGAGGGTGAATGTGGCGTAGTTTTCTTTGTAAGGCTGAAGCGGGGGACGGTGTGCTGCACCGTCCCCCGCTTCGTCGTTTCCCGGCGGGTGCTAGTTCAGGCCGGTGTGGAGGGCGCCGACGAGTTCGCCGTTGGTGGTGTCACCGCTGAACTCCCAGAAGAAGGCTCCGCCGAGGCCCTGGTTCTTGGCCCAGCTCATCTTCGAGTTCACGGTGGCGGGGGTGTCGTAGCTCCACCAGTTGCTGCCGCACTTGGCGTACGCCGTGCCCGCGATGGTGCCGGTGGCCGGGCAGGTGTTCTTGAGGACCTTGTAGTCCTCGATGCCCTGCTCGTACGTGCCCGGCGCGGGGCCGGTCGCCGTGCCGCCGGGGGCGGCCTGGGTGACGCCGGTCCAGCCGCGGCCGTAGAAGCCGATGCCGAGCAGCAGCTTGTTCGCGGGGACGCCCTTCGCCTTGAACTTGGCGATCGCCTCGGCGGAGTTGAAGCCCGCCTGGGGGATGCCGGCGTAGGCGGTGAGCGGGGAGTGCGGGGCCGTCGGGCCCTGCGCCGCCCAGGCGCCGAAGAAGTCGTACGTCATGACGTTGAACCAGTTCATGTACTGCGCGGCGCCCGCGTAGTCGGCGGCGTCGATCTTGCCGCCGGTGGAGGCGTCGGCCGTGACGGCCGCGGTGACCAGGTAGTTCGGGCCGAACTTGGCGCGCATGGCCTGCATCATGTTCTTGAAGGACGCGGCGCCGCTGGTGTCGCAGGAGAGACCGCAGGCGTTGGGGTACTCCCAGTCCAGGTCGATGCCGTCGAAGACGTCGGCCCAGCGCGGGTCCTCGATGAGGTCGTAGCAGGACTGCGCGAAGGCGGTCGGGTTCTGAACGGCCTGGCCGAAGCCGCCGGACCAGGTCCAGCCGCCGAAGGACCACAGGATCTTGATGTTCGGGTACGCCTTCTTCAGCTTGCGGAGCTGGTTGAAGTTGCCGCGCAGCGGCTGGTCCCAGGTGTCGGCGACGCCGTCGACGGACTGGTCGGCGGTGTACGCCTTGTCATAGTCGGCGTAGGCGTCGCCGATGGTGCACTTGCCGCCCTGGACGTTGCCGAAGGCGTAGTTGATGTGGGTGATCTTGGACGCGGAGCCCGAGGTCACGATGTTCTTCACGTGGTAGTTGCGGCCGTAGACGCCCCAGTTGGTGAAGTAGCCCATCTTCACGACGTTGGGCGGCGGGGGGCCTCCGCCGCCGGTGGTGCGGACCGGGGTCGGGCCGGCGGCCGGGCCGATCTGGTCGATGGTGTCGTGGGCGACGACCGTGTAGTTGTAGTCGGTGCCGGCGGTCAGGCCCTGGTCGGTGTAGGTGAGGCCGGTGGTGCTGGTGACCTTGGCGCCGTCGCGCAGGACGTCGTAGTTCTTGACGCCCTTGTCGTCGGTGGCGGGGGTCCAGGTCAGCTTCACCGAGGTGTCGGTGATGTCGGAGGCGACCGGGGTGCCGGGGGCCGAGGGCGGCATGTCGCTGGGCTGGCTGCCGTCGCACTGGGCGCCGTTGATCTTACAGCCGGTGGGTGCGCCGGGGCCCGCGCCGTTGTAGCCGAAGGAGACGGAGGCGCCGGGGGCGAGGGTGCCGTTCCAGCCGACGTTCTTGGCGGTCCAGTGGGTGCCGGAGCTGGTGACGGTGGCGTCCCAGGCGGAGGTGACCGAGGTGCCGGCGGGGTAGTCCCACTCGACGGTCCAGGCGCTGATGGTGGTGGTGCCGGTGTTCTTGACGGTCCAGTTGGCGCCGAAGCCGGTGCCCCAGTCCTGGGTCTTGGTGTAGGTCGCGGTGGCCGAGGTGGCCGCTTCGGCGGGGCTGGCGAGGCCGACCATGGCGGCCAGCGGCAGGATCAGGGCAGTCAGACCGGCGGCGGCCCGGCGTCTGAACCCTGATCTGCGCGTCGGTGCTTGAGTGCTCAACGGTGCTCCTCAAGTTGCGGACGGACAAGGTGGGGGTGGTCCGTGAAGATGCGCGCGCCCCGCGAGCGTAGGAAGGTCTGGACCAATCGTCAAGAGGTCCAGACCAACGTTGCCGTTCTTCGGTCAGACCCCCAACTCCTGTGCTAGGACGGCCGCTTGGACCCTGCTCCGCAGCTCCAGCTTCCCGAGCACCTTGCTGACGTGGGTCTTCACCGTCGCCTCCGCCATGTCCAGCCGTACCGCGATCTCCGCGTTCGACAGCCCGCCGCCCAGCGCCGAGAGCACCTCCCGCTCCCGCGGCGTCAGGACGTCGAGGACGGCGGGGTCCGTACCCGACGCGGCCCGCGCCGGCCGCCCGGTCGCCGCGAACTCCGCGATGAGCCGCCGGGTCACCGCCGGGGCGATCGTCCCCTCGCCGCGCGCCACCGTCCGTACCGCCTCGATCAGCTCGCGCGCGTCCGCGTTCTTCAGCAGAAAGCCGGCCGCCCCCGCCCGCAGCGCCCCGAACACGTACGCGTCCAGGTCGAAGGTGGTCAGCACCAGGACGTCGGCCAGGCCCTCCGCGACGACGATCCCGGTCGCCGTCACACCGTCCATCCGGGGCATCTGCACATCCATCAGGACCAGGTCCGGCCGCAGCTCGCGCGCCAGCTCGACCGCCCGCTCCCCGTCGGCCGCCTCCCCGACCACCTCGATGTCCGGGGCGCTGCCCAGGATGAGGACCAGTCCGGCCCGCACCGCACTCTGGTCCTCGGCGACCACCACCCGTACCGTCACACCCGCTCCTCGTCGCTCGCGGCCACCGGCAGTTCCGCCCGTACCCGCCATCGTTCGCTTCCCTCGTCGTCCGTCGCCGGACCCGCCTCGAAGACCCCGCCGAGCAGGGCCACCCGCTCCCGCATCCCCACCAGTCCGGCCCCCGAACCCGGCGCGGTCGGACCGGGGCGCTCCCCGCGCGGGCTCGTCACCTCGACCGTCAGCGCCGCCGGCTCACGCGCGAGGGACACCCGGACCTTGCCCGGTGCCGCGTGCTTGAGGGCGTTCGTCAGGGACTCCTGCACGATCCGGTACGCGGCCAGCTCCACCGGCGCCGGCAGCGCGGTCGCGCTCTCCCGGGCGTCGACCAGGGCGAACGCCAGACCGCTCGGCCCGCCGTTGGCGCGGGCCTGGGCGACCAGGGCGTCCACCCCGGCGAGCGTGGGCGCGGCCGCCGGCTCCGTGTCCCCGCTGCTGTCCCGCAGCAGCCCGATCAGCCGCCGCATCTCCGCCAGGCCCGCCACGCTGTTCTCCCGGATCACGGTCAGCGCCTGCCGGGTGGTGGCCGGCTTGTCGAGCGAGAGGGCCGCCGTGGAGTGGATGGCGATGGCCGAGAGGTGGTTCGCCACCATGTCGTGGAGCTCGCGCGCCATCCGGGCCCGCTCGGCCACCACCGCCTGCGCCCGGTCCATCTCGGCCAGCAGCGCCGTCTGTTCGGCCCGCAGCCGGGCGGCGTCCGCCGCGTTCCGGTGGTTGCGGACGACGGCGCCGGTCAGCGCGGGCAGGAAGGAGATCATGCCCGTGATCACCCCGATGAGGAGGGCGATCGCGTTCTGCCACCAGACGAGGAAGCCGACCGTCACACCGATGGTGATCAGCGCGGTGGTGTACGGGAGGCGGCGGGCGGAGGCGGGCGTGCCGTACACGACGGCCGCGTAGACCACGTCCGTGAACATCAGGACCGTGACCAGGTTCCCGTTGGTGAACTGGTCCGCCACGAGGGCGACCGTGCCGACGTTCAGCGCGGTCAGCGGCAGCGTCCGGCGCACCGCCTCCATCGCGGACATCACCGCGAGCGGGATCAGCGGCGCCCACCGCTGGTCGAAGACGCGGTCGCCCGTCGTGTAGAGACCGAACGACCACAGGAGCAGCCCGCAGGCGAGCCCCGCGAGGGCGATGAGCAGATCGGTGCGGTGCGGGCGGGGGAGCGTCACGTACTCATCCAACACGCCCCCGGGTGCCGGGACCTCCTCGCCGGGGCCGATCCGCACCACCGCCGCCCTCCGCCGAAGGATGTAGACGGACCTCGTCACCGGCGACGACGAACCTCGCCCGGTGCCGGGGGACGCTGAGGGGGAGCCGAAAGGGGAACCGTCGTGATCGTCACGCTGATCGTCGTCTGCGAGGTCGGTTTCTGGGTCCTGCTGGCCGCCGGACTCGCCGCCCGCTACCTCCTGAGGATGCCCCGGACGGGTATGGCCATCCTCCTGTGCGAACCGCTCCTGGAGGTCCTGCTCCTCGTCGTGACCGCGATCGACCTCAAGAACGGGGCCGATCCCAGCTGGAAGCACGGCCTCGCCGCCGTCTACATCGGCTACACCGTCGGACACGGCCACCGGACCGTGCGGTGGCTCGACGGCCACGCCGCCCACCGCTTCGGCGGCGCCCCGCGGCCCGCCGGGCCCCCGCGGTACGGCAGGGCGCGCGCCCGCCACGAGGGCCGGGTCTGGCTCGGCTCGGTCGTCGCCGCGGCCGTCGCCTCCGGTCTGCTGCTCCTCGCGATCCTGTACGTCGGCGACGACGGGAACACCGAGTCGCTGCGGAGCTGGATCTTCGGCGTCTGGCGGGCGGCCGGCATCCACGGCCTGATCGCGCTCAGCTACGCGATCTGGCCGAAGAAGGCGCCGGAGGGTGCGTCAGCGGTCCCCGCCCGGGACCCAGAGCACGTCCCCGACCTCCTTGTTCGCGGTGCGGGCAAGGATGAAGAGCAGATCCGATAGCCGGTTGAGGTAGGTGGCGGTCAGGGCGTTCATCGTCTCGCCGTGCACCTCAAGGGCGGCCCAGGTGGAGCGCTCCGCCCGCCGGACCACCGTGCACGCCTGGTGCAGCAGTGCCGCACCGGGCGTGCCGCCCGGCAGGATGAAGGAGCGCAGCTTCTCCAGCTCCTCCAGGAAGCGGTCGCAGTCGGCCTCCAGCTTGTCGACGTAACCCTGCTCGACCCGCAGCGGCGGGTACTTCGGGTCCTCCACGACCGGGGTGCAGAGGTCGGCGCCCACGTCGAAGAGGTCGTTCTGGACGCGGACGAGGACCTTCACGACCTCCTCGTCGAGCCGCCCGAGGGCGACGGCCGTGCCGATGGCGGCGTTGGCCTCGTTGGCGTCGGCGTAGGCCGAGATCCGCAGGTCCGTCTTGGCGGTCCTGCTCATGTCGCCGAGGGCCGTCGTGCCCTGGTCGCCGGTACGGGTGTAGATGCGCGTCAGATTGACCATGGCACCAGCCTAGTGAGGCACCGGCGCTCCGGAACGCCCGTGTGCCGACCGTCACGGCGAGCCCGGTCACGGCGAGGGGGGCCCGCCCGGCACCCCGGCGGGCCCCCCGCGCCGCCGGGCG